>NZ_DJLC01000211.1:0-22748 GCF_002434875.1 Acinetobacter sp. UBA6526
AAGCGCTCCAAATGCTCGCGATAACCACGGCTATAAATAAAATCTGCCAAACCCAATTGCAACGGTGTATTCACACCAACATTATTTGCCATCAACTGTGGACGTAAATGCTGCAACTGTTGTCCTAAACAAAACCATCCAACGCGATAAGCACTGGATAGCGATTTAGACACCGAGCCACACCAAATCACATAGCCTTGTTGATCCCAATAGCGAATCGGCAATGGTCGTTCTTTTTGAAAACTACATTCTCCATAAATATCATCTTCTAAAATAAAGCATTGGTATTTCTCGGCCAGCTGAGCGATATGCTGCTTTTGTTCATTGCTTAGGCAATAACCCGATGGATTTTGAAAATTAGCGGTGAGTAAGCATAATTTCGCAGCACCCTGTCGCATAAACGATTCCAGTCGCTCAAGATCAATCCCTTGATGATCCGCAGGGATTTCAATAATTTTTCGCTTTAACCCCGCCAACATTTGCAGTTGACCATTAAACGTTGGCGTAGGAATAAGAATGCTATCGCCCTCTTTGGTCATTTGCTGAATCAGCAATGAAAGAGCAGGCATACAACCATTGGTAATAAAAATATCCTCAATCGCCACATAAATCCCATCTTCACGCCAATGATCAGACAGTGCCTGACGCAATTGCATATGCCCTTGCTTATTGCAATATAAGAAATCCTCAGGCTGACAATGCTTGAGCGCACGTTGTAAAGAGCGGCGCAAACCATCCACTGGAATCAGATGTGGTGACAACTGAATCGCACCCAGCGGTGTCAAATGGCTTTGTATCGAAGCGGTCTGAATCTGATTTTGCAGGTCTAAATTTGACACTTGTCTCGGCATTGATTCGAATTGAGGGCTATCAGGAATAGCACTTTGATATTGTCGAGGGCTAACAAAATAACCTGATTTTGCTTTGACATAAATTAGCCCTTTTGCCTCCAACAACTCATAGCACTGTTGAGCTGTGCTCAAACTCACCTCTTGCTGACGAGCAAATTCTCTTAGAGAACTCAGCTTTTGTTGAGGCTGAAGCTCATGTTGATAAATCTTATGGGCAAGTTGATCTGCCAATCTTTGATATTGAAAACTCATTTCTGTACTGCTTTTTTAGAAATTTCTGTATCTGTATTGGTTTATACAACACCGTTAAGCTATAAAAATCAACTACAGGAGGATAAAGCAATGAAAAATAAAGTCTTATTTATATTATGCAGCCTTGTATTTACTGGATGCCAAATCACTGATCAAAAAACACATCAGCAACAGGAAATATGTAAGACACTTTCTGAAGGGTATCTCAAAACACAAAATCAGCAGACCTATGAGTTTTGGAAATTAGAGCAGATTCCAAACCAAGCTGAGCAAAACACATTAAAGCTGATCTATAAAAAACCAAATGAAAACGGACTGGTTTTAACGGGTTTATTACTGCCAACAGTAGAACTTGAATGCACATTGAAACAACAACATATTGTCGTTTCTGTCGCGCAACCGACAGGGAAAAACCTTCAAGTTTTGGAAGTTATTTTACCTAAGCCAACTAGCGACACACCGAGAAACCCTGACTTAGTTGCTCGCTCAGAAACTCAATAAACAACCGCACACGTTTGGGTAAATGCTCTTGTTGATAATAAACAGCATGGATGCTTTGATAAGAGTGCTCAATTTGATCTTCAAACAGCGCAACTAAACGACCTTCTTGTAAATCTTTCCAAATCTCAAACTCAGATAATCGTGCTATCCCTAAGCCTCGTAAGCACAACTGTCTAACCGTTTCACCGCTTGAGGCTTTTATTTTAGACTTCGCGAAAAAGTACTCACCCTCGACTTTTATCGGCCACTGATTCACCCTAACTGGTCGAGAGAAACCGATCACTTCATGTGTCAAAAGTTCTGAAGCTTGTTGAGGCATTCCTTCACGCGCCAAATAGTCAGGACTTGCCACGATATATATGCGACTTTTGCACAACAGTTTGGCGTGTAAGCTTGAGTCATGTAACTCACCAAACCGAAATGCGACATCCGTTTTATGCTCCAATAGATCAATCACTTGATCATTGCTATTCAATTCAAGTTCAATATTCGGATAACGCTGTTGAAATGCATGCATCAACGGTGCAATCACATGCAAAATAAAGGGGTTGGCAGAATCGATTCGAATTAGTCCAGCTGTATCTTGATCCGATTTTTGTAGTGCTTCTTCAGCAGCATTGAGATCATTTAATATTTTACGGGCATGATTAAGAAAGTTTTGACCATCCTGTGTCAGTTTCAATTTACGCGTGGTTCTTTCCAACAAAGTCACTTCAAGTTTTGCTTCTAATCGACTCAATGCACGGCTTACCCCAGATGAGGTTTGTTCTAATTTTTCTGCCGCCGCTATAAAAGAACCTGTATCGACAATCGTGATAAACGTCAGTAACTCCTCAATTGTTGATTTCATTCATGCTGTCCATTATTGATATTTAGTCAACTATATTTTGCTAATCCATATATTTTTTAGCAATGATAATCCATGCAAAATTTCGATCATTAGCAAAATATGCTCCGTGGAGCATTTAAAAGATGAGATGAAGAATATGCAAATTCCTCAGTTTGGTTTAGGCACCTATCGTTTAAATGATCAAATCCTCATTAATTCAGTCAAAACAGCTTTGGATGTAGGTTATCGTGCCATTGATACGGCTCAGATTTATGAAAATGAGGCAGCAGTCGGTCAGGCAATTGCTGAAAGTGGTATTCCTCGTAAAGAGATTTTTTTAACGACGAAAATCTGGGTCGATCATTTTTCCACAGATAAACTGATTCCAAGCTTAAAAGATAGCTTGCAAAAATTACGTACCGATGCAGTTGATCTCACCCTGATCCACTGGCCTGCACCTAAACTCGGCGTTTCTATTCCAGAAGTCATGCAGCTACTTTTGGAAGCAAAGCAACAAGGTTTAACTCAACAGATTGGCATCTCAAACTTCAATATTGCCTTGATCCAACAAGCAATTGACAGCATTGGTGTTGAACATATCGCAACCAATCAAATTGAGCTGAGCCCCTATTTGCAGAACCAGCATTTAGTCGATTATCTACGGGAACAAAATATTGATGTAACGTCCTATATGACCCTTGCTTATGGCAAGGTACTCAATGATCCAACCCTACTGGAAATCGCAGCACAGCACCAAGCGACAAGCGCACAAGTCGCTTTAGCCTGGGCCTTACAACAAGGTTATGCCGTGATCCCCTCATCCACTAAACGTGAGAATCTAATCAGCAACTTAAAGGCACAAGACTTAAAACTGAGTGCAGAAGAAATGCAAATGATTGCTCAATTAGAACGTAATGGCCGAGAAGTTGATCCCCAAGCGTGGGCGCCAGAATGGGACAAATAATATGAGTAGTCGCATTAATCTGCCTTTGCTTGCATTGGCAATAGGCGCTTTTGCTATCGGAACGACAGAATTCTCACCTATGGGTTTATTACCGAACATTGCCAATGATCTCGGTGTTTCAATTCCAAGTGCTGGGATGCTGATCACGGGATATGCTTTAGGGGTAATGTTGGGTGCTCCCATCATGACCCTATGGTTTGGTGGTTTTGCGCGTCGTAATGCGCTGATTCTATTGATGGCTATTTTTACCATCGGGAACTTGATTGCTGCTTTCGCACCTAACTACATGAGCTTAATGGGTGCTCGCTTAATCACTAGCCTCAATCATGGTGCATTCTTTGGGATAGGTTCAGTTGTTGCTGCTAGTGTCGTTCCTGTCAATAAACAAGCCAGTGCCGTCGCGATGATGTTTATGGGGCTTACGATTGCCAATATTGGTGGAGTGCCTTTGGCAACTTGGGTCGGGCAAAACATTGGCTGGCGAATGTCTTTCCTAGCCATCTCAGCACTCGGTGTGATTACCATGTTCGCACTGTGGAAAGCACTTCCCGTTGGCTCTGTGGGTCAAAAACCAGATGTAAAAATGGAACTTCGTGTGCTTACTCGTCTACCTGTGATCTTAGCATTACTTACGACGGTGTTTGGTGCATCAGCAATGTTTACCCTATACACCTATATCGCACCAAGTTTGGTTGAATTTACGCATGCTTCACCGACTTTTATTACGATGATGCTCGTGCTCATCGGGATTGGGTTCTCTATTGGCAATCATTTTGGAGGAAAATTTGCTGACTTATCACTCAATAAAACCCTGATTGGTTCCTTGCTGCTCTTGATCGTGCTGATGCTGATTTTTCCATTGCTAGCACAAACACAAGTCGGTGCTGCTTTAGGACTCATCCTATGGGGTGCGGCAGCGTTTGCAATCGTGCCTCCACTGCAAATGCGCGTGATGTCGGTGGCACACGAAGCCTCTGGCCTTGCTTCTTCCGTGAATATTGGTGCCTTTAACTTGGGCAATGCGATTGGCGCAGCAGCGGGTGGTGCGGTACTCAGTCTGGGGCTAAGTTATGCCGCAGTGTCGATGATTGGTGCTTTACTCGCAGGGATCGGCTTAATCCTAGTTTTTATTCAGATTAAATTATCTCAACAAGAAAGTACGGATTATCAGCAATGCCCTCAAATTTAACTGAAAAAAATGCCTGATTTGAATCAGGCATTTTTTTTATTTTAAAACATCGGGCAACTTCGGTTGCGCATACAATGGATTATAAATTTCTTTCTTCATCTTCATCAGCATTTGATAGGGTTGCTGTTGCACAAACATATTCACAAAACTCAAAGGAATCGCACCTGCTGGATCAGCATAACCTGTGGTTGTCACCTTGACTTTATTATTGGCAAGTTTTTGGAATGTCCAATCCCCCGCATATTTGGTTAAACGGATAATATCAGGCTGTTCAGGATAATTATTTTGCACAGCATTATTTTTAATACTAATACTGCCATCGGCATTCTTAGTCATTTTCCCCTTAATCACGACATCACGATCTTTCAGAGGAAATGGAAAATCAAGCACCATATAAAGTGTAAACTCACCTTTCTTCTCATCTCGAGAAAGCAGCTGTGCTTTCCCAACATAAGGTACCCATTGTGGTGTCCGTTCAACATCAAGAACCACAGCAATTGCACGCTCTAATGGCACATCAAATGTGGTTTCTGCTTTATATTGGAAAACAGGATTATTTTCAGTCTGGTACGTCCAAACCTTAATATTATTACGATGTAAACTCAGTTTTGGGGCTTCGGCAGCAGTTACGACAAAGCTCGTCAGACTGAGCAGCGTAGCAAGAACAATATGCTTTTTATTCATGTCATGCTCGATTGTTTTAATGATGAAGAGAGCTTGTTTTCACTTAGAACGATCCAGTAAAAAGCTCGACAAGCTCTTTTTATAGTGCAAAAAAGGAACTTTTTATACTTGAATATCGTTAAAGCCTAAAACATCTTTCATATCGTATTTACGAGCTTCACGTCCTACCACCCATGCTGCTGCGCGCACTGCACCCGCAGCGAAGTTCATACGATTCGTCGCTTTATGTGTCACTTCAACGCGCTCGCCTTCACCAATAAACATCACGGTATGTTCACCCACGATATCACCACCACGAATCGTTTCAAAACCAATGGTTTGACGGTCACGAGGCCCTGTATAACCTTCACGACCATACACAGCAACTTCTTTCAAATTACGACCAAGTGTATCTGCAATCGCTTCACCCATCATGAATGCCGTACCAGATGGAGCATCTACTTTATGGCGATGATGTGCTTCAATGATTTCAATATCAACTGTATCGCCAAACACTTTCGCTGCGAGTTCCAACAATTTGATCGAAACGTTCACTCCAACTGAATAATTGGCAGCGTACACCACAGGTGTCTGTGTTGCTGTTTCATCAAGGAATGCTTTTTGCTCATCCGACATCCCTGTGGTGCCAATTACCATCGCAACGCCAGCTTCACGGCATAACTTTAAGTGCTGTTCAGTTGCAACAGGTGCAGTAAAATCAATCACCACATCACAGTCTTTCAAGACTTCACTCAAACTTCCCACGATCTTGACACCGATGTTGCCAATGCCTGCAAGTTCCCCTGCATCTGCACCCACCAAGCTGCTTTCAGGACGCTCAACTGCTGCCGCAAGCTGATAACCCGCCTGTTGTACGGCTTGAATCAAAATACGCCCCATGCGTCCGCCTGCACCCAAGATCCCAATGCGTGGAGAAGTTGACATAATATTTCCCAGTCTTTTATTTAAACAATCCAGCTACTATAGCAAAACTCTGTCGCTCCGCTAAAAAATTTCCCACAAAAAAACCTGCCGAAGCAGGTTTTTTTGTTGATGCAAATTAATCGAATAAGCGATCAAAGAATGATTTTTTCTTTGGAGATGAAGCATGACCATCACCATCAAAAGAAGCTTGTAATTCTTTCAGCAATTCACGTTGGCGGCTATTTAAATTCACTGGTGTTTCTACCACGATACGGCACAATAGGTCGCCGACCATGCTGCTACGTACTGGACGAACACCCTTACCACGCAAGCGGAACAATTTGCCTGTTTGCGTGCCTTCAGGAATTTTCAAGCTCACGCGCCCTTCTAGGGTCGGGATTTCAATTTCTTTTCCTAATGCAGCATCGGCAATGCTCACAGGAACATCCATATATAAATCAGCGCCATCACGTTGGAAGATTTCGTGTTCACGAACAACAACTTCTACGTATAGATCACCTGATTGACCATCACGAATCGCTTCACCTTTGCCCGTTAAACGTACGCGATCACCATTATCTACACCTGCAGGAATGGTAACTTCAAGCGTTTGCTGACGGTCTGATACACCAGATCCATGACAGGTATTACAAGGATTTTTAATAATCTTGCCCTGACCACGACAGGTACTACACGTCTGCTGAACAGAGAAGAAACCTTGTTGCATGCGCACTTGACCAGCACCGTGACAAGTACGGCAAGTTTCTACATCATTTGGATTTTTAGATCCTTTACCATCACAGGTTTCACATGGCGCTGGCGCAGTGAAAGTAATGGTTTTTTTCACGCCTTTGACTGCTTCTTCAAGCGTCAATTCCATCACGTAACGAAGGTCTGAACCACGGCGCTGACGTTGTTGCTGACGACCACCGCCACCAAACGCACCACCAAAGATATCACCGAACTGGCTGAAAATATCTTCAGCGCTAAAACCGCCACCAAAGCCACCACCGCCAAAGCCACCTTCAAAAGCGCTATGGCCTGCACGGTCATACATACTACGCTTTTCACTATCTGAAAGAACTTCGTACGCTTCAGACGCTTCTTTAAACTTGTCTTCAGCTTCAGCGTTGTCAGGGTTGCGGTCAGGGTGATACTTCATCGCCAACTTACGATAGGCTTTTTTTATCTCATCATCACCTGCGGTTTTCGATACGCCTAAAACCTCATAATAATCACGTTTAGCCATGGTTGGCGATGCTCCTCACGGAATTTATTAAATCTATACAAACAAATAAGCTCTGCTGACTTTTTATTTCTAAAGTCAACAGAGCCTTAATAGGGGCTGTATGATAAATTTACAAGGTCTATCGCAATAAAAAAGCAATAAATTTAAAAAACTGCTTTATTTTTAAAGTATTTAGCAATGCCTTGAATCCAAGCATTCAATAAAAACAACCAAGCAATTGAACTAAATACCACACCAGCAACCGTCATTGCGGTCACCCAAGTTGCGCTATCCCATGCAAAAAAGAATAGAGGAATAAACCAAAGGGCGGCAAAAAATGCCATCAAGATAAATAGAAGCACATTACGCATAATCCAGAGTGCATGCGCATGTATCCATACCTCTGCATTATCCACAATCGCAACTTTGCGTGCTAACAGGTATGCAAACGCTGCAAACACTATTGTAAATAATGCAAGAAACATGAACACGTAAGAAATCGCCACATAGCGGCGATGCTGCTCAATATTGTCTTGCCCCATGCTCTATATCACCTCATCCAATGCATTTTGCCAAATTTGTCATGCAATGAAATTCAATTATTTTTTGGTCTGTAAATATAGGTGCTACTATATTGAAATTTTCAATATTTCGCACCTTTATTCACAAAATAATTACGATAGATATGTTGTTTTTTTCACCTTAAACCAAGCTGCATAGAGCGCAGGTAGGAAAAATAAGGTTAATAAGGTCGCAACTATCAAACCGCCCATAATTGCAACAGCCATTGGACCAAAGAAAATACTGCGTGATAACGGAATCATCGCCAAAACAGCAGCCAATGCAGTAAGAACAATTGGACGGAATCGGCGCATGGTTGCATCAATCACCGCATCCCAAGGCGCTTGCCCAGCATGTATATCTTGTTCGATCTGATCAATCAAAATCAGCGAGTTCCGCATAATCATGCCAGACAAGGCAATCGTTCCAAGCATTGCGACGAAACCAAAGGGTTTATTGAATAATAACAAGAACGCCACGACACCAATTAAGCCAAGTGGTGCTGTCAGCAACACGATGGTTGCACGCGACATACTACGCAATTGGATCATCAATAAAGTCATCACCACCGCAAGGAATAAAGGCATCCCTGCATTGACTGAACTTTGTCCTTTTGCCGATTCCTCAACTGTACCGCCCACTTCGAGTAGATAACCATTCGGTAAGTCAGTTCGTAAAGCCTGCATTTGATCAGCCAACTGTTGAACAACTGTTGCAGGTTGTAAATGCGTGCGAATGTCTGCTCGAACAGTAATCGTGGGTAAGCGGTTACGATGCCAGATTAAGCCTTCTTCAAAACGTGATTCAATTTTCGCGATTTGTGCTAATGGAACCGTCGTGCCTTGAGTCGTTGGAACCGCCAAACTGGCTAGAGAAGCAACTTCAGCACGTTCCGTTTTATCACCACGTAGACGAATTTCAATCAACTCACGTTTTTCACGGTATTGATTCATCACCGTACCCGTGACTGAGGCATTTAAGAAATTTGCCAAATCAGCGCTAGAAACACCCATCTGACGTGCACGATCTTGATCGATCTCAATCGCAATAATCTTACTTGGCTCACCCCAATCCAAATGTACATTGGTGGTGTTTGGATCTTCACTTAGCACTTTGGCCACTTTTTGTGCCCATTGACGTACTGTCGCTAAATCCTCACCCGAAACCCGATACTGCAATGGATAACCGACAGGTGGGCCATTTTCGAGTAATGACACACGCGTGCGCACTTGTGGCAAGAGCTGCTTAATTTGCGTTTCTAAAGAACGTCGAATTTCATCACGATCATCTAAAGAGGATGCCAATACTACAAACTGAGCAAAGCTCGCCTGCGGTAACTGTTGATCCAACGGTAAGTAGAATCGTGGTGAACCTGTCCCGACATAAGCCACATAGTTATCAATCCCTTTTTGCTTAGAAAGGAATTTTTCGACTTTATGAACGGCTTGCTCGGTTGCCGTCAAGGATGCGCCTTCCTCTAGTTTTAAATCTACTAAAATTTCGGCACGGTTGGATGGAGGGAAAAATTGCTGTGGCACAAACTTAAACATTGCGACAGAAAAGATGAAGATCCCAACCGTTACGGCAATCACCGTCTTACGATAAGTGATACAAACTTCAACCACACGGCGGAACGATTGATAAAACTTCGACTGATAAGGGTCATGATGTTGGACATGTGCCTCAACCACAGGCACAGGCTGCTTACGTAATTTCGCCCATAGACGTAAATACCATGCGGCTTGTTGCTGTTGTTTGGTGAAGTCAGGCAACAACTTTTCACCAAGGTAGGGAACAAACAAAACTGCTGCAATCCACGATACGATCAGCGCAATCGTCACCACTTGGAAAATAGAACGGGTATATTCTCCTGTCCCAGATTGCGCAGTGGCAATAGGCAAGAAACCCGCTGCGGTAATCAGTGTTCCTGTCAGCATTGGGAAAGCAGTCGTTTGCCATGCAAAACCAGCAGCTTTGAGCCGACTATAGCCCTGCTCCATTTTGATTGCCATCATCTCGACCGCGATAATGGCATCATCGACCAGCAGACCCAATGCGAGAATCAAAGCACCTAAAGAAATTTTATGTAGTCCGACATCAAATAAATTCATGCCTGCAAAAGTCATCGCAAGCACCAGTGGAATGGATAGTGCCACCACTAAACCTGTGCGAAAACCCAGTGAGAAGAAACTCACTAACAGCACGATAATGACTGCTTCAGCCAATACCTTTAAAAACTCATGAATACTACGTTGTACCGCGACGGGCTGATCAGAAACTTTTTGCAGCTCCATACCTAAAGGTAAAGTCTTTTGCAATTGGGTAAATTCAGTTTCGAGATTTTTACCCAAAGCAATAATGTCACCGCCTTTACGCATCGATACCGCAATACCAATCCCGTTCTCGCCCATAAAACGCATACGAGGTTGCGCAGGTTCACTAAAGCCACGGTAAATCTCGGCAACATCTCCCAACTGAATGGTTTTATCACCCACCAACAATGGCAGTTTTTTCAGATCATCAACACTGTGTAAATGTCCACTGACCCGAATTTGAATACGATCTGTACCTGTTTCAAAGAAACCCGCAGATGCCATATCATTTTGCTTTTGAATCGCTTCTTGAATGGCAGTGACAGGGACGCCGAGCTGAACCGCTTTGGTGTTGGAAAGTTCAATCCAGATTTTTTGATCTTGTAAGCCAACGAGATTGACCTTGCTCACGTCTTTAACACGCTGCAATTGCAGTTGTAGACGATCGGCATATTCTTTCATTACTGCATAGTCAAAATCCTTGCCCGTGAGGACATAGATATTGCCGAAGGTATCGCCAAATTCGTCATTGAAAAATGGACCTTGTACACCACTCGGTAACTGATGACGGATGTCATTGACCTTCTTACGGACGTTGTACCAAACATCAGGAATTTTGCTTGATGGTAGCGAATCCTTGGCAACGAAAGTCACCAAAGACTCACCAGGGCGAGAATACGCCATGATGCGGTCATACTGACCCGTAGTCATCAGTTCTTTTTCGATGCGATCAGTCACCAGCGTGGAAACTTCTTTCGCGGTTGCTCCCGGCCAATAGGTTTGGACGACCATGACTTTAAAGGTAAATGGTGGATCTTCACTTTGTGAGAGTTTCGAATAGGACATGATCCCTACAATGCCAAGTAACAGCATAAAATAGAGAATAATGCCCTTATTCTTAAGTGCCCATTCTGAAAGGTTAAATTTCATGTTTAACCTCCCGTTTTGACTGTGACTTCACGATTATCACGATCTACAGGATGAATCTTTTGCTGATCGCGAAGTAAATGTACACCACCGACCACAACCCAATCATTTGCCTTGAGACCTGACACAATTGGCACACTATCACGTCCATAAGCCCCCAAGTTCACAGCCACTTTACGTAAGGTATTATTCGTATTCACAACCCATACATAAGCATCTTGACCATTGGCAGTGACGCTAGATAAAGGCACGCTGAGTACATTGTTTTGTTGCGTGACAAAAAAGACACGTGCGCTCTGCCCCAGTTGGATCGAAGACTGCCCTTCCAACAACGAGACTTTCACCGTAAATGTTCTGGACTGATCTGCTGCGGGCGAAACCTCACGAACTTTAGCGGCAAATCGTGCTTCAGGTTGTGACCATAGCGTGACCCAAGCCGACTGACCGACTTTAATTTGGCTGACTGCTTGTTCTGGTACACCAAATACCACCTCACGCTCACCATCAATTGCAAGTTGATACGCTGGCTGTCCAGCAGAGACGACTTGTCCGATTTCAATTTGACGTTGGGTAATCACACCATTTTTATTAGAGACAAGTTGGTTATAACCAGTTTGATTTGAAGACACTTGATAATTCGAGCGTGCTTGTTGCAAGGTTGCCTGCGCTGATTCGTACTGATTTTTGATCGCATCAAATTGCGAACGACTCACCGCATTAACTGGAAGTAATTGCTGATAACGTTGATATTCCTGCGCTGCAATTTTTGCTGCGGCTTGCGCACTATCCAATTGTGCTTTTGCAGCATTCATTTGCAGCTGTGCATCTTTAACATCTAATTTTGCCAAGACTTGCCCAACTTTAACGCGATCACCCACATCAACATAACGTTCCGTAATTTGTCCCCCGACACGGAATGCCAAAGCCGTTTCTTGCCTCGCCTGCACATCTCCTGCATAGCTCTTTTGGTCAACATGCGTGCTGCTCGGTTGCGTCACCATGACATAGGGAATTTCCTCAGTCTTGGGAACCTCTTTTTGGCATGCGGATAAAGTGACACTGCTGAGTACGAGCAACCCCACAATTACATGATTTAGCAGATTCATCTCTTTTTCGCTCTTATTCAGATTGATTTTTTAAGGCACAATATGAATATCATGATAGATTGTTTATTTTTTAATTAATATACCCATGAGTACATTAATTAAAAATTAAAGTTATTTAATTGATTTTTAATTTAATTAAAAGAGAATGTCAGCGTGCAAAACAACAGTGGTCGCCCAAAAGATTTAGAGAAAAGAGCCAAAATCCTTCAGGCTGCAAAATCTATTTTCTTAAAAATGGGTTATCACGCCACCAATATGAATCAAATTGCCAAAGACGCGGGCGTGACTAAACTGACGGTTTATAACCATTTCCAAGACAAAGCCAATCTGTTTATTTGTGCGATTGAAGAAAGTTGTGAGGAATCCCTTTGTGCCAAAGAAATTGTCTTAACAGCGGAAAGTAATTTTGAACAAGCGCTGTATGTGATGTGTCACCGTACACTCAGTATTATTTATCTTCCTGAAGCGCTGAAACTTGATCGTGTCCTGTTTGAACTCGCCGCGGAACAGAGTCCTCTGACCCAACAGTTTTTTGATGCATCACATACACGGATGAGTAATGTTTGGTGTGATTTTTTCAGACAAGCCATCCACTTAAACTTTATCCAAGCAGATGATCCCCTCAAGCAATCAGAAATGATCGTGTCCTTAATGCTGGGCTTACGTCACTATCGGGTGTTGTTAGGTTTAGACACTGTACCAACAACAATTGAAATCGATCAGATGATTCAACAAGCAGTTGAGCTATTTTTGCTTAAATATCAAACTAAAATTTAAATAAATTTCACATTTATTTACGTTCTCCACTTGGAATGTCTCTCAATCGCGCTATAGTCAAATGAGAACATCAGGAGAAATAGAATGATTCAGCAAATCACGGCTCCATTACGTGAAGATGTCCGCTTATTGGGCAATTTACTTGGTGAAACCTTAAAGCAACATGCTGGGCAAGATTTGTTTAATCAAATTGAGCAAATCCGTGCACTCGCCAAAGGCGCACGAGACGGTCAAATCGAAGCAGAAAAACAATTAGAACAACTTTTCCTCGGCTTAAAAGATGAAGAGATTTTGCCTCTCACCCGTGCTTTCTCTCATTTTCTCAACTTCGCCAATATCGCAGAGCAATATCATGTGGTTCGTAGCCGTCGTCAGGCTGAGTTTGATGAACAAGCACCAAGCCCGAATCCATTACCGCACTTATTTGAAAAATTCAAAACCCAACAAATCAACGAACAACAACTGTTCCAACAGCTCTGTGATCTCAAAATTGAGTTAGTACTCACTGCACACCCAACCGAAGTCAGTCGTCGTACCTTAATTCAAAAATATGATGATATTACCGATTGCCTGTCTCAGCTTGATCAGCAAAAGTTGACCCCACGAGAACGCCAACAAAACCTTGCGACATTGAAGCAATTAATTAGTTCGGCATGGCAAACAGATGAAATTCGTCAACATCGCCCAACCCCAGTGGATGAAGCTAAATGGGGTTTTGCAACCATTGAGCAGACCTTATGGAATGCAGTTCCCAAATTCGTTCGTGAACTCAATGAGCTTACACAACAACATTGTGAGCAAAGCTTACCGCTGACCGTTGCACCGATTCGCTTTGCTTCTTGGATGGGCGGTGACCGCGACGGTAATCCAAATGTCACCCATAAAATCACGCAAGAAGTATTATGGCTGTCTCGTTGGCAAGCAGCGGACTTATATTTACGTGATATTGAAAACTTACGCTGGGAACTGTCGATTCAGCATTGTTCTGAAGAACTCGCGCAAGCACTAGGTGAGCCACACCCTGAACCGTATCGTGAATATTTGCGTGAAACACGTGAACGTTTAAAAGCAACTCGTTATTGCTTAGGGCAACGTTTACAAGGTCTAGAAGCAGATGATCGAAATATCATTCGTCATAAAGATGAATTGTTACAACCATTATTGCTGTGCTATCGCTCTTTGGTTGACAGTAATTTAGCCGAAATTGCCAATGGTCAATTGTTAGATTTCATCTATCGGGTGAATTGTTTTGGGATTGAACTACTCAAACTCGATATTCGTCAGGAATCTGGGCGACATCGCCAAGCCATTTCAGCGATTACGGAGTATTTAGGTCTCGGCAATTTCGAATCTTGGACTGAGCAGGCGCGTCAAAATTTCCTGATCCAAGAATTACAAAGTAAGCGCCCACTGCTGCCAAAATATTTAAATGAGCCTGAAGGTAGCCTGATTCAGCATCCTGATGTATTGGAAGTATTTGCAACAATGCGAACTTTAGCGGAACAACCGCCTGAAAGTTTGGGTGCATATATCATTTCTATGGCTGAATATCCAAGTGATGTCCTTGCTGTTCTGTTATTGCAAAAAGAAGCAGGGATTCAGCAACCCTTACGTGTCGTTCCACTCTTTGAAACACTGAAAGATTTAGACGGCGCAGCAAAAACCATGGATACGCTGTTTAGTATGCATTGGTATAAGCAACATATTCATGCAAAACATGAGGTCATGATTGGTTACTCGGACTCAGCCAAAGATGCAGGCTTTATGTCAGCAAACTGGGCACAGTATCGCGCCCAAGAAGAACTCACGGCGATCGCTCAAAAGCATGGTGTGCAACTGACATTATTCCATGGTCGTGGTGGTTCGATTAGTCGCGGCGGCGCGCCGACACAACAAGCTTTGTTCTCTCAACCACCTGGATCGATTTCAGGTGCGATTCGCGTCACTGAACAAGGTGAAATGATTCGATTTAAATTCGGACTAGAAGGCATTGCCTTACAGAACTTAGAAATCTATACCGCAGCAACATTAGAAGCGACACTCTTACCTCCACCTGTACCGAAACAAGAATGGCGTGCATTGATGAATCAAATGACCGATTTATCAGTAAAAGTCTATCGTCAAACCGTCCGTGAAAACCCTCATTTTGTGAGTTATCTGCGTACAGTCACGCCTGAGCTTGAGCTGCAAATGCTTCCGCTCGGCTCACGTCCTGCCAAACGTAAAGTCAGTGGTGGCATTGAGTCACTGCGCGCCATTCCTTGGGTGTTTGCATGGACACAAATTCGTCTCATGCTCCCTGCTTGGCTAGGAACAGGGACGGCGATTAATCAAGTCCATGAGCAGCACAAAAACACACTGGATGAGATGTTAGAACAATGGCCTTATTTCCAAACCCTGATCGACATGCTGGAAATGGTGTTGTCTAAATCAGATGCGGATATTGCGCTGTATTACGAGTCACACCTCACCCAAGACCAAGACTTAAAACTGCTTGGCGTTGAACTACGCCAACGTCTACAAAATGCCGTAGATACCTTGTTAAGTCTCAAAGGTGAATCTAAGCTACTCAGTAATAATGAGGTACTTGATCAATCGATGCAGGTGCGCAAACCTTATCTGTTGCCATTACATCTATTACAGGCAGAATTGATGAAGCGTCGTCGTTTGTATTTAAGTACTCATCAATCTGAACACACCCCTATTGATCATGCGCTTATGGTCAGTATTGCAGGGATTGCAGCAGGTTTACGTAATACAGGTTAAATGCTCTTTGAATGAGTCATCAGCAGAAATGATGCCTGTTGATGACTCGATTGGCAAAATATTCCACTTTTATAAAAATTTTTAGAATTTTTTTAAAATTTATTTTCTCAAGTTGTTATTTCACTTTTCATATGATCGACACAAAATAAATAATAAATCCGATAAGTTATTTTAATGCTTATTTTACCAAAAGGTAAAAATTATCAACTTCAAAGCCTTAGCACTCAATATTCTCAGACGAGGATAGGTGAAAGCGTGATTTAAGACAGAGTATGATACGCGCTGATATCACATAATGAGTCTCATCTATGTCAAATTGGTTTCCAAAATGGCAGCCGTATCAGGGAAAGATTGATCATCGCCCTGTTGCGACAAATGAATATTTACCGCCCTTACAAAGCGCGGTGCTCGGGGTTCAACACGCATTCGCAATGTTTGGAGCAACTGTTCTTGCACCACTGTTGATGGGATTTAGCCCTAACCTTGCCATCCTCATGTCAGGGATCTGTACCATTATTTTCTTCCTTATTACGGGAGGACGTGTTCCAAGTTATTTGGGATCAAGTTTTGCGTTTATTGGTGTTGTGGCAGCCGCAACAGGTCATGTCACAGGCTCAGGTGCGAATCCAAATTTAGCCATCGCCTTAGGTGGTATTGTTGCCTGCGGTATTTTTTATGCGTTGATTGGCTTTGCTGTGATGCTCACAGGAACACGCTGGATCGAAAAATTGATGCCACCTGTGGTTACAGGTGCGATCGTGATGATCATTGGTCTCAACCTTGCTCCTGTCACGATTAAAGGTGTTGCAGGTCAACCGTTTGAAATGTGGATGGCACTGATCACTGTACTCAGTATGGGCATTATCGCAGTCTTTACCAAAGGTTTATTGCAGCGTTTATTGCTTCTCGTTGGATTATTGATTGCTTATGCGATCTATGCAATTGCAACCAATCTTCTGGGATATGGCAAGCCGATTGATTTCTCCCAAATCGCTGCTGCGCCTTGGTTTGGTATTCCAACGTTCTCGCATCCGAAATTTGATTTAAACGCGATTTTGATTATTGCGCCAGTTGCCTTGATTTTAGTCGCTGAAAACCTTGGTCATATCAAAGCAGTCGGTGCAATGACAGGTGAAAACTTAACCCCTCAGTTGGGTAAAGCCTTTGTTGCAGATGGTCTCGCAACCACATTATCAGGCAGTGTCGGAGCACCCGGCATGACCACTTATGGCGAGAATATTGGTGTCATGGCGGTGACGCGTGTCTATTCGACGATTATCTTTGTGATTGCAGGTGTTTTTGCGATTTTTCTAGGTCTTTCACCAAAGTTTGGCGCAGTGATTAGCACCATCCCAACGGCGGTACTGACAGGTGCTTCTATCGTCGTCTTTGGTTTAATTACCATTGCTGGCGCAAAAATCTGGATCGAAAATAAAGTCGATTTCTCTAATAATAAAAATCTGATCATCGCTTCTGTCACCATTATTTTAGGTGCAGGTAACTTCGAACTGCTCTTTGGTAACTTCAATTTAGGTGGGATCGGAACCGCAACTTTTGCTGCGATTTTCCTGAACTTATTGTTTAGCCTAAAAGATAAAAACTAGAAAACCAAGGCAGCGTAAGCTGCCTTTTTTATGCAATCTAGAACTATACAATGCCACCATTTGCTCTGATGACTTGTGCATTAATCCAATCACTTTGATGGCTTACCGCAAATTGAATCACGGCGGCAATATCTTCTACCGTACCTAAACGCTCTAAAGGTGCCGCTTTGCTAAGCTGAGCAATTAACTCATCACTTTTGCCTTCAAAGAATAATTCTGTTGCTGTCGGCCCCGGAGCAATCGCATTCACCGTGATATTTTTACCTCTTAATTCTTTCGCTAAAATAGCAGTCAGCGACTCTATCGCCGCTTTAGACGCAGTGTAAATCCCATAGCCTTCAAGCTTCATTCCAATCACACTGCTCGACAGGTTTATAATCTTGCCACCATGTTCAAGTCGTTTTGCAGCTTCTCGCATGGTATATAGCGAACCTTTCAGGTTGATCGCGAGCACTCGTTCAATCGTCTCATCATCCAAAGCCTCGATCTTTTTAAAACTCATCACGCCTGCATTATTAATGAGGATATCTACTTTGCCATAGCTTTGAATGGCATAATCAAATAGTGCGCTAACATCTTGGGACTTACTCACATCAGCTTTAAAGCAACTCGCAACGCCACCGAGCGCTTCAATTTGTGTAACGACCCGTGTTGCCTCGGCATCATTATTGGCATAATTAATCACAATTTTATGCCCTTGCTGCGCCAATAATGCAGCAGTAAAAGCACCAATACCTCGCGATGCACCTGTAATTAAAATCACTTTTTTGTCGTCAGCTGGTTTTACTAAAGTATCCATATTTGACCTCATATCAAAAAATTTATCTTTGGATACGATCTATGCTACTGTTCTTATAAAAGAAGATAATCCATCATATTTCGGCATGTTTGTCCGAATTTTCCGAACAAAATAATGAGCACTGTGACATGGATAAATTGAATGCAATGTCTGTTTTTATACATGTGGTCGAGCAAAGAAGTTTTACCAAAGCAGCTCAACTCCTGAACCTACCTCGCTCAACAATCACGGATGCGATTAAACAACTCGAAGCGCAACTCAATACGCGGCTTTTGTTTCGCACGACACGTCAGGTCAACCCTACGGATGAGGGCAATCTTTACTATCAACGTTGTAAATACATTCTGAGTTATATTGATGAGTCTGATCATGACTTTTTACATGCTAAGCCACAAGGCACATTAAAAATTGAAGTACATGGGATTTTTGCTGCTCACTTTATTATTCCAAAGCTACATGCATTTTTAACTGAATATCCGCAAATACAGCTACAACTCACCGAGAGTGATCGCTATGTCGATGTGATTAAGGAAGGCATTGATTGCGTTATTCGTATTGGATATTTAAATGACAGTGAACTGGTGGTTCGACATCTTGGACATATTCAGCAAGTAACACTCGCAAGCCCCAAATATTTAGAAAAATATGGTACGCCCAACACATTAAACGATTTAAAACAGCATTTTATGATTGGTTTTTACTCGACTGCTCGACAAAAACCACTCCCTCTAGAATTTATCGTCAATCAACAGCTAGAGACTTATGATTTAACATCGATGATTCAAGTGAATGGAGCTCATTCCTATTCATCAGCCGCCGCAGAAGGCTTTGGGATTATCCAAGTTCCTCGTTATGGTCATTTAAAAGACATCGAGAGTGGCGAACTCTGCCCATTATTGACGGAATATCAAGTTCCCTCTCTACCTGTTTCTTTACTCTATCCTTCAAAAACTTTAGTGTCACCGAGACAGCGAGTCTTTATCGATTGGATCGTACAATTATTTGAACAATATCCTTTAGACAATGATTAAATCTTTTCTTATTTTCAGACAAATGCTGAGTCAATCAAACTATTTTGGCTGCCCTATCTTTATTTCAAGCATTTTTAGTATGATGAGTTTTTGCATTTCAATGCGTTGCTCATATGCGTTTTGATTTTTTTGATATCCAATTACTCCAACACATCGTAACAACAGGCAGTCTGACCAAAGGCGCTGAGCGTTCTGCTATTTCCCTACAAGCAGCCAGTGAGCGGATTAAAAAGCTCGAACAATATTTCGATACACCGCTATTTATTCGACATAGTACAGGGGTTGAATTGACCAGCGCTGGACATGCGTTGGCTGAACATGCGCGGTTGTTACTGGTTCAAAAGCAGCAACTCGAACAAGACATGCAGCGTTTTCGGCAGCAAGTGCCTGAGTCATTAACGTTATGGTGTAACTCATCGGCACAAAGTGAATATTTGCCGACCTTGTTACCCCAATATCTAATGCATCACCCTGAAATTAATATCGACTTACATGAGGCTGAAAGCTCCGATATTGTTGCGGCATTAACGAAAGGCATAGCCAAACTTGGTTTAGTCTCTAGTTTTTTTGATACACAACATCTGCAAACACAAGAGTTTGCAAGTGATCCTTTGGTTTTGATATGTCCTGCTGCTCATGCATTACAACACTCTGAACAATTAAATTTACTCGATGCATTGAACTATGGATTCATTGGTTTAATGCCACATCATTCTTTGCAACAATCTATTGAAACCCAAGCAAAATTACTTGGTTTTAATATTCAGTACCGTTTGCGATTGCCTAACTTTTCCGCTATTGCCGAAGTTGTTGATCAGGGCGTTGGAATTGCCATCATGCCTGCTCGTGCAGCGCAACGCTTGCAAGCTGACTATCATTTTCATACGGTACAATTGCGAGGGGCATGGGCGAACCGTAAACTATTACTCGCCACACAGGATTTCAATCAACTTTCTTTGAATTACCAACAATTTGCAGAATTCTTATTGCAGCATCGCCCTTTATCCGAATAGCGCTTAATGCGATAACATATAAGCCCCTAATGCCACCAAGCCAATAAAAAATAAGCGGCGAAAACGTTGTTCATTGAGTTGATAGCGAATTTTTTTACCCAACCACATCCCGACTAAGGCCGCAACCAAAGCCACAATGGAAAGACGATAATCGAGTGTGAAACCAGCCATTGGGTTGTGATGTAAAAAAACAGCCAAGCAAATCGTCGATACGGTAAAGGTTAATCCCAAAGCTTGTACCAGCTCATCGCGTTGCAAATGCAAAGATTGCAAGTAAGGCACAACAGGAATAATGATCACCCCAGTTGCCACAGTGACAGCTCCCCCGATATAGCCCACTACAGGGGATAACCAAGTTTCATATCGACTGAGATCAGGTAATGCTTTTACACACAGTCCGTAAATACCATACAGTGCCAACATACTGCCCAATAAAAGCTCACTACTTTGTCCATGGCTTTGATTCAAGGTCGGTAAGAAACTCCAAATAGAACCCACCACAATTCCAATCAGCAATGACCAAAAGCGGCAGATAAATGTCCAAACACGACCCTCTGCAAATAGCTGCCAAATGTTCGTCATCATGGATGGGACTATGAGTAAAGAGGCGGCTTGAAAAGGACTCATTGCAATTGTTAATAGCCCCATCGACACGGCAGGTAAACCGAGACCGATCATGCCCTTAATCATCCCTGCGAAGATAAAGACGAATACAATAATTGCGATAAAGGTCACAGACATACTCCACGGATAGATCGGAGTTATGCTACGAAAAACTGAGGTGCTGCCCTATTCTTATTTTTGGGAGTCAGCCTCAGGCAGAGCTTGAGGCCATTTTGTATTTATCTTCTAACACATTACTGATGATGCTCTCGATCATCCAAACACGATATAAGCTATTAAACACATAACTTTGCCCGTCAATTCGCAATTCTAAGACTGGAAAATCAGGCTGATGCTTTTGCTGACAGAGTTCATCATTTTGTTTTAACAAGACTTCAACATCTTGCTCAGTCAGTTGCTCGATCTCTAAACGTTTTTGCATCCGTTGGAAATGTGCTTTGAAGGACATGTCTTTACCGTGTGTCCAAACACTTTCTAATATCTGATGTACAACATCCACTTGCTGCTCTTCAGGCACGCTATAAAACAGCTTAGCCATTTCATAAGTGGCTTCTTTGGTTGGGCGACAGAACGGTGTAAAGGCAACTTGTGTTCGCTTAGATACACGTGTTGCTAAGCTCCAATCAAACCAATCTCGACCATGATAGCTCAGAGGATATACTTTCAACTGAATATTATAATAATTGGCCAGTTCCTCTTTGATATATGCCAACAATAACCAGCTCATTGGATCTTCAAGTGCAATATAAAGATCTAACTCTGGATGCATCGCTTGCACTTCATTCAGTGCCTCGCCATCATTGATCAAATGCTCACGCCATTCGATATGATTGATCAAGAAAATTGGATTTCCTGTCAGCAACTTCTGTTGTTTGAGGCGACGTGTTAAGCGCAATAAATCATCAACGGCTTGAAATTTACGCTCACCAAATTCGAAATAACTCGCAGCTACTGGAACGTCACTAAAAATACGTTCGGGATAATGCTGCGGGGTTTGGTGTTTACTGGCCATGGTATGCAAGGTACGCAATTTGCCATATTGTTGTTGCCACAACATATGAAAGACGTCTTCAAGTAGATGTAGGAAGTTTTGTTCTCTTAACGGCGTATTTCTTAGAATTGTTTCAGCTTGTTGTAATGCTTCTGCGCTTGGAATTTCGGGAGTATCGTCAAAGCCAAAACGATGCTGTTTGGCTAAAATTTTGGCATCATTTAAACAATATTGCTGCCAATCCTGTGCAGACATGCCATTCGGAGGTTCTGCATCTTGCCTCGAAATAATCACTTTCAGCGGCTTGAGCTCATCACTCAAGATTTCATTGAGCTGATCAAGTTGTTGCACCGCAAGATAGCTATAAACATCGTCTAGACGTAGGTAAATGCTTAAACCCTGTTCCGTAGGTAAAACCGCCTGACGAGAAGGTTTCTGATAGAACCAACTCGATCGGATGGGATCAAACCAACGACGTAACAAAGACATGTCAATCGCCTCTAAGCGTAATGAATGATAGAAAAGAAGATATATTTCCCAAGTGTACTGTTAAATGAGAACCAAGGGTATTTTATATTATAAAAATCAAACATCAAAAAATTCTCCTTGTAACACAACGATGGCATTACAAGGAGAGCGATGCTGAGCATTTAGATCAGCAAAGGAATTTTACAAAACGCGTACTGCACCTTTCGCGGCACTGGTTGAATGCATCGCATAAATCTTCAACGACTTAGATACTTTACGCTTACGCTCTTCAGCTGGGTGCCAGCCTTTAGCATCTTGTACGGTACGGCGATGTGCCATCGTTGCATCATCAATATCAAGATGAATCG
>NZ_DJLC01000193.1:0-278 GCF_002434875.1 Acinetobacter sp. UBA6526
GACGGGCTTGAAACCTTATTACAACAAGAACTCGAAGATTTAGGCATTCAAAATATCCAACGCTTTGCTGGACGTTTAGTATTTAAAGGCACACTTGAAAATGCTTATCGCGTTTGTATGTGGTCACGTCTTGCATCTCGTGTGCTGTTACCTATTCATACGCATGAACTTGAATTCACCCATGATGCACGAGATGTCGCTGAAGAACTCTATGAAGGCGCAATTAGCTTTGATTGGTCACTTATTTTTGCACCACAGAGTACCTTTGCAGTTCGTTT
>NZ_DJLC01000193.1:578-8431 GCF_002434875.1 Acinetobacter sp. UBA6526
CAGAGTACCTTTGCAGTTCGTTTACACGTCGAACGTGAGATTAAAGTAAATACCCAATTCGCTACTTTACGTGTAAAAGACGGCGTTGTTGATTCATTTATGGAAGCTGTTGGTAAGCGACCAAGTATTGATATTAAGCAACCTGAAATTACATTGTATGTTTTAGCAGGTAAAACAGAACATACCTATTGCTTGGACTTATCTGGTGATTCTTTACATAAACGCGGCTATCGTCGCTATATGACTGATGCACCTATCAAAGAAAATTTAGCTGCTGCAATCTTACAAAAAGCACAACTCAGCCAATATCAGCCGGATATTATTCTTGACCCAATGTGTGGTTCAGGCACATTTATTATTGAGTCTTTATTGATCTTGACAGATCGTGCGCCTGGTTTAGTCCGTCGTTTTGGTTTTAATGGCTGGCATGGACATGATCGTGAGTTATGGTTATCACTGAAAGCTGAAGCCGCAGAACGTCATGAAAAAGCATTAGAACAACTATTACCTAAATTTTATGCTTACGATGCTGATTGGGAAGCGGTCAAAGCAACGCGTCAAAATATCATTGCTGCTGGCTTTGAAAAACTTCTTGATCAAATCCAGATTGAAGAACGTACTTTAGCTGATTGGGATGATTTCCATGCTGAAGGTAAAAAAGCATTTATCGTAACGAATCCTCCTTATGGTGAGCGCCTAGGAGATAAAGCATCTAATCGTTCTTTATATCTAGGTCTTTCTGCTCTTTTACAAAAGAATTTTCCAAATCAACGTGCTGCAATTATTGCCGCACAAGTTGAACAAGCAGATGTTCTTGCTTTTAATGATCCACTAACCCTACGTTTGATGAATGGTAAGTTACCGATTTACATTCGTTTTGGCACAGTAAAGCCTGCGACTGTCACTCAACCATTCTTGGCAAATTGGCAGCCGCAACAATTTGACCCAATCGAAGGTGCTGAAGACTTTACCAATCGTTTGCAGAAAAATATGCAAGCTTTGAAAAAATGGGCTGTTAAAGAAAATGTTTACTGTTTACGTTTATATGACGCAGATTTGCCAGATTTTAATCTAGCAGTTGATTTATATGGCGATAAGCTACACGTTCAAGAATATGCGCCACCTAAGAAAATTGATCCAGAGAAAGCAAAAAAACGTTTTAACCTTGGCCTTGCTGCAATCCGTGCAGTAACAGGTCTAAATCGTGATGCCATCTTTATTAAAACCCGTGCCCGTCAAGCTGGAACAAATCAGTACACCAAACAAAGTACTGCATCTAAACGTTTTATCGTACAAGAAGGCAATGCACGTATCTTGGTGAATCTGACCGATTATCTGGATACAGGTTTATTCTTAGATCACCGTCAAATTCGTTTAAAAATTGCTAAAGAAGCTCGTGGCAAACATTTCTTGAATTTATATAGCTATACATCAACCGCAAGCTTACATGCTGCACTTGGTGGTGCTGCAAGTACAACAAGTGTCGACTTATCGAATACCTACCTCGGCTGGTCAAAAGAGAACTTTGTTTTAAATGGTTTAACCGTAGACCATGCAGATGAACAACATATGTTCTTTGCAAGTGATTGTTTTGAATGGTTAAAAGAAGGTCATGAACAATATGACTTAATTTTTATTGATCCACCAACTTTCTCAAATTCGAAAAAGTTCTATGGAACATTCGATGTACAGCGTGATCATGTATCTCTTCTTAAACGAGCAATGAATCGCTTAACAAGTGATGGCACGCTCTATTTCTCAAATAACTATCGTGGTTTTGAGTTAGATGAAGAAATTGAAGCACTCTATAAAGTTGAAGAAATTACGTCTGAAACAATTGGTTTAGACTTTAAGCGTAATCAAAAAATCCACCGTGCTTGGAAAATTCAACATTTAGGAATGTCATAAATTTTAACTTTGGATCACTTAATAGTTACGTTATATCTTTTAATATTAGGTGATTCAAATTCATAAATAACATAGCGATCAGGAGGCACATCATGGGGTTTCATGGTTGCTTTTTTCTTTTCTCGAACATCTAAAACAGATGTTTTCTTAGCCTCTTCATAAGGAGATAATGCTCCTTCTTCTAGCATACTGATACGAATTTCACGTAAATTACGATCACTCAATAAACGCTGTGAACGCCAGCGTTCTTCATCGGGTTTAAGCGCATCTTGTTTTGCTTTTTGGATGATACTTGGTAAGGCATTATTCAGTAATGCAGTCTGAAGTGCCAAACTTCCTTCCGTCATTGCTTGAGCAGACCACCCTGTAGATGGCAAGACAGCCATGAACAAAATCACACCGATACCTGTGTAATAATGTTGCTTATTTTCCATTCCAATTCATCCTGAATTTTTTTCTTATTTGTTTCGAAACTACCAACCTTTTAACAAAATCGCAATGTCATTGGTAATATTCCTGAAAAAATCAGATAAATTGCATGTATACAAAAAAAGATGGTAACTTTCATCACCATCTTTTTTAATCATTCGTTAAAATTTAAACTTAACTAAGTTTCATTTTATCGAAAACAAGATGACCATTTTCACCTTTTATCAAGATGTTATCGCCTGGTTGGAACTCAGCCGCTAGAATTTTCTGAGCTAAGCTGTTCTCTACCTGTTGCTGAATCGCACGTTTAAGTGGGCGAGCACCATATACAGGATCAAAACCAGCATCAATTAATATATCAAAGGCTGTATCATCTACAGTTAAGCCCATATCGCGATCACTCAAGCGAGAACGTAAACGATCTAACTGAATATCAGCGATTCCACGAATCTGTGCTTTTTGAAGCGAATGGAAAACTACTAACTCATCTATACGATTAATAAACTCAGGACGGAAGTGCTGACCAACTGCATTCATGACGACAGCTCTTACTTCATCATCAGTTGCACCCTCACCTAATTCACGTACATCTTGTGAACCTAGGTTCGAAGTCATGACAATAACCGTATTTTTAAAGTCGACAACACGACCTTGTGAATCGGTTAAACGCCCATCATCCAATACTTGTAGTAAGATATTGAATACATCAGGATGTGCTTTTTCGACTTCATCAAACAACACCACACTATATGGTTTACGGCGTACCGCTTCAGTTAAAACACCGCCTTCCTCATAGCCGACGTAACCCGGAGGAGCACCAACTAAGCGACTCACGGAGTGTTTTTCCATAAATTCCGACATATCAATACGGATCATGGCATCATCACTGTCAAATAAGAAGTTCGCCAATGCTTTGGTTAACTCAGTTTTACCGACCCCTGTTGGACCAAGAAATAAGAAAGAGCCACTTGGACGGTTTGGATCAGATAAACCTGCACGCGAACGGCGTACTGCATTAGATACAGCAACGACAGCTTCATCCTGACCGACAACACGATTGTGTAAGAACTCTTCCATATTAAGCAGTTTCTCACGCTCACCTTGCAACATCTTAGATACAGGAATACCTGTAGCCGCACTGACCACTTCGGCAATTTCGTTCTCAGTCACTTTGGTACGAATCAGTTTAGGTTCTTCGTTTTCCTCAGCAACTTCTGCTTGTTCCAAACGCTTTTGTAACTCTGGAATCACGCCGTATTGTAAACGTGCAGCTTCAGCCAAATCACCTTCACGTTTTGCCTTTTCTAATGCACTACGTGCTTGATCCAGCTCAACTTGTGCTTTTTTATCGCCTTCAACCAGTGTTTTTTCAGCTTTCCAAATTTCTTCAAGATCATTGTACTCTTTTTGCTTTTCAGCAATTTGCTGTTCAAGATGATTGACTTCAGCTCTACTGCCCGAATCCTCATCTTTTTTCACTGCTTCAAGTTGCATTTTTAACTGAATCAAGCGGCGATCCAATTTATCTAAAGCTTCTGGCTTGGAATCAATTTCCATTTTGATACGCGATGCTGCTTCATCGATCAAATCAATCGCTTTATCGGGTAACTGACGGTCTGTTATATATCGATGTGACATTTTTGCAGCAGCAATAATTGCCGAGTCTAAAATCTGTACTCCATGATGGGTTGCATACTTCTCTTTTAGCCCACGCAAAATGGCAATGGTATCTTCAACACTTGGCTCATCGACCAACACTTTTTGGAATCGACGTTCAAGCGCTGCATCTTTCTCAATATATTGACGGTATTCATCTAAAGTCGTTGCACCGACACAGCGTAATTCACCACGTGCCAAGGCGGGTTTCAACATATTACCTGCGTCCATCGCACCATCGCCTTTACCTGCACCTACGAGTGTATGTAACTCATCGATGAACAGAATGATTTCCCCTTCATGTTTTGCAAGATCTTTGAGGACAGCTTTTAGGCGCTCTTCAAATTCACCACGATATTTTGCACCTGCAAGTAATGAACCCAAATCCAAAGACAACACACGCTTATTCTTCAAACTTTCAGGGACTTCACCATTAATGATACGTTGCGCTAAACCTTCAACGATCGCAGTTTTACCCACACCAGGTTCACCAATTAGGACAGGGTTATTTTTGGTACGACGAGATAACACCTGAATCGTGCGGCGAATTTCATCATCGCGACCAATCACTGGGTCAAGCTTTCCTGCAAGTGCGCGCTCAGTTAAATCAATCGTATATTTATTCAATGAGTCACGTTGATCTTCATGATTATTGCTCATGACTTTGTCATTTCCTCGAATATTTTCAATTACTTTACGTAAGCTTTCTGGCGTTACACCAACACTGTTCAATATCGTTTTGGTTTCACCAGTTTCAGCCAACCCTAACATCACCCAATCTGTCGATAGAAACTCATCACCTGCTTTCTGTGCATAGCGGTCAGCTAAATTCAGTGCCTTTACCGCTTCAGGATTTAGATTAATATCACCCGTTGGATTTGCTATAGTCGGGGCATTTTGCAATGCCTGTTCAAGTTTTTGCTTCAGCTCTGGTAAGCGAGCACCTGATTGTTGCAACAAACTTAGATTGGCTGGTTCTTCAAGTAAAGTCGACAAAATATGAATACCTGCAATCGCAGTATGATCTTTACCCATTGCCAAAGATTGTGCATCAGAGAGTGCTTGCTGTAAGCGGTTTGTAAATTTTTCAAAACGCATTCTTGTTATTCCTCACAACAAATTTTTAACTTAACACTTAGATGGGAACTATTTTTTAAATTTCAAATAAATTTTATATATTTTTCAAAGTTTTAAAATATTTTAACCAAATAAAACTCAGTAATAATATGGGTATATAAATAATCTATTTCAAGTATATTTTGTATAATTTTTCAGTCTTTGCATATTCGCACAAAACCATTCTTGTTCTTTAATCAATAAGGTTTTAGCTTATTGTTTTGCTTCAAGCTAAAAAAGATGATGATGTACTTTAAAAAAATTATTCTCGCAGCAACATGTATGATTCCAATTCAATTACTTTTTGCTCAACTTCCTCAAGACTCTCGTCGTGCTGGTGGCATTGCCGTGATCCCTTTATCAAAAGACATCTCTCAAGTCTCTTATGATGGTAAAGCAGTACTCATCAGTAAGGAGAATGAACAACATTATGCTGTGTTTGGTATCCCTCTCTCTGCTCAAGTCGGAACACTAACTCTTAATACCAACAAGAATCCTATTCAGATTGAAATCAAACCTTATCGATACGCGGAACAACGCTTAAATGTTAAAAATAAAGACTATGTCAATCCAAATCAGGAGCAACTAGACCGCTACGCGCGTGAAGCAAAAGAACAAAATGATATTTACAGTTCTTTCAGTCAGAGTTCATGGACACAATTCCCAAATTTCATCAGACCTACTTCTGGAAAATTTAGCAACTCTTTTGGTCGTAAACGTTTTTTTAATGGTGAAGAACGTGCACCACATTCAGGTCTAGACATTCCAGCGCCGATTGGGCAAAAAGTCGTTGCACCAGCAGATGGTGTAGTTGTAGGGACTGGCAATTATTTCTTTAATGGTAATACAGTCTTGATTGATCATGGCCAAGGCTTAATTAGTATGTTTTGCCATTTGAGTAAAATTAATGTTGAAAAAGGTCAACGTATTGCTCAAGGTGAAGTTTTAGGCTTGGTCGGCAAGACGGGACGTGTAACAGGACCGCATTTACATTGGAGAATGAGTTTAAATAATGTACGTGTAGATCCTCAATTATTTTTAAAATAAGCATAAAAAAAGTGATCTATTCAATAGATCACTTTTTAGAAAAACTTAACAATAAAGTATTAAGCAGCTTCAATAATTTCGAAGTCATGTGTAATTTCAACACCGCCATCAGAAAGCATTTTGCTCGCAGAGCAGTATTTTTCAGCTGAAAGTTCGACAGCCTTTTCAACCTGCTTCTCTTTTACAGATTTTCCTGTTACAACGAAGTGTAAATGAATTTTGGTAAACACGGCTGGAATTGAATCAGCTCTTTCTGCTTTAAGCTGACATACGACATTCGTCACATCTTGGCGAGATTTCTTTAAAATGGTCACAATATCAAACGAAGCACAACCACCAAGTCCCATTAAAATCAACTCCATAGGACGTGGGCCACGGTTTTCACCCCCATATTCAGCAGAACCATCCATAACCACAGTGTGGCCACTTTCCGATTTTGCCTCAAAAGCAACATTCTCTAACCAATGTACACTTGTTTGCATTGCAACTACCCAAAAAACGTTATAAATTTACTCTGTTCTTGTACACTAACATAAAATGAGTTGATAAGGAATTTCATCTCTTCTGTGTAGAAAAGGCTCTTTTAAGGGTCTGTGCGATCGGTTTTATCCAAATTCGGAAATTTTAAGCATGACTTCAAATTTTTCACAACTTAGCACTGATGCTTTATCTCCAGGTCAGTTACCTGAATCAGTTAAAGCTCTGCTAAAACGTGCTCATATTAACAGATACCCTAAACGCACCACGATTATTGACGCTGGAATGGAATCAAAATCACTGTATTTAATATTAAAAGGTTCAGTGTCAATTATCTTACGTGAAGATGATGAACGTGAGATCGTGGTTGCATACTTAAATCCTGGTGATTTCTTTGGTGAGATGGGTCTTTTTGAAAAGAACCCACAACGTACCGCAGAAGTACGCACTCGTGACGTTTGTGAAATTGCAGAAATTTCATATGACAACTTCCATGAGCTAAGCAAACAATACCCTGATTTAAGTTATGCGGTATTTGCTCAGCTTGTTCGTCGTCTCAAAAACACGACACGTAAAGTAACAGACCTTGCATTTATTGATGTTTCTGGACGTATTGCTCGCTGTTTAATTGACTTATCTGCTCAACCTGAGGCAATGATCCTACCGAATGGTCGTCAGATTCGTATTACGCGTCAAGAAATCGGCCGTATCGTTGGTTGTTCTCGTGAAATGGTTGGTCGTGTACTTAAAACACTTGAAGATCAAGGCATGATTCAAACAGATGGTAAAGCTATTTTAATTTTTGATACTTCTTTAGAAGAGAATAGCTTTTCTGAAGATGAGTTTGACGACGAAGAATAAATCTTACTAACGTTGTGATACTCAACAAAGCCAGTGTTCTTCACTGGCTTTAATTTTTATTGTTTAGTACAGATAATTATAAATTCACAGAAATTTGATTACATAATTACAATGATTATAGAGATATTCAGAATGTAAAGCGCCTCCAACATTTTTTATAATTTACAATATTACGATGAAACTCATAAGATACTGATTTGGAGCAAATAAGTATGAAAAAATTGGCTTTAAGCCTTTGTGCCGCAACTGTCATGACTATCTCAGGTTGCGCTTCTTTTGCCGATATGGCGGGTGCAGATAGTGCAACTTTAAATGCTCAGTCAGCACAAAGCTTTGCTAAAATGACACAAGAAGCACGT
>NZ_DJLC01000176.1:0-19433 GCF_002434875.1 Acinetobacter sp. UBA6526
TGAACAAATTAAACGAATTTGGAAGGAAAGTTTAGGTCGATATGGCGCACGTAAAGTCTGGCAACAACTGAAACGTGAAGGCTCTGTTATTGCACGTTGTACAATTGCTCGATTGATGCAAAAGCTAGGTATACAAGGTGTTTGGCGTGGTAAGAATAAACAAACCACCCGTAACCGAGATGACCAAAAACGGGCAGATGATTTAGTGAAACGTAATTTTAATGCTGATCATCCAAACCCTTGCGAAGCAATGCTTCTCAGGTGGGTGACTTCACGTATATTCAAACAAATTCAGGCTGGGTTTATACTGCATTTATTATTGATGTCTTCTCACGAGCAATTGTTGGATGGAAAGTATCGACACGGATGAATACAGATATGGTGCTCGATGCACTGGAGCAAGCATTGCATGATCGAGGCATGCCAAAGAACGTGATTCATCATAGTGACAGAGGTGTGCAATATCTTTCCATTCGTTATACCAATCGTTTAGAAGCAGCAAATTTACGAGCATCAGTCGGTACGACCGGTGATTCATACGATAATGCTTTGGCTGAAACGGTGAATGGCTTATACAAAACAGAGGTGATTGAATATTTAAAAGCGGATTGGCAAGGTTTAGCGGATGTACAACTTGCGACACTAAGCTGGGTAGATTGGTTCAATAAAAAGCGTGTACATAGTGCACTAGGTTATGTGTCACCTTTTGATTTTGAAGCAATGTACTATCATAAAATTAACCCATTAGGTCAGGTGGCCTAACTTAAATAAAAAAGTCTCCGACAAACCCGGTACGGTTCAGTTCAAAACCTATTTAGGGCATACCATTGTGAAAAAACATACCCAGATTGATAACTGTCACTATATTGATGTCGGTTCCTCTTATACCCAGAAGCTGTGTATAGTCAAAATTAAATAAGGATAAAGACGGTGATATAAAAGATCTCCTTACGAAGAAATGAAAAGCCATCAATATGATGGCTTTATCAAACGATTAATTAATAGGTTTTATAAGGTAAAAACTTGCCAGACAATACGACATTTACCCGGTCACCGTTCGGGTTTTCCTCACGCTGAATATTCATGCTGAAGTCGATTGCGCTCATAATGCCATCACCGAATTCTTCATGGATCAGCTCTTTAATAGTCGAACCATATACATTTACAACTTCATACCAGCGGTAAATTAAAGGGTCCGTAGGCACACTGGTCGGTAAAGAGCCTTTGTAAGGTACAATTTGCAGCCATGCTACTGCCTCATCACTAAGGTCAAAAATCTGACCAATTTTCTCTGCCTGCTGTTTATTAAATGCCATTTGTCCCAGGCAGGCAGCCGTTACCCATTCTTTAGAAAGACCAATCTCTTTGGCAACATCTGACCACTTAATTGACTTTAAAACTTTCGCTGAAATGATCATGTCAGTTACTTGTTGACGATGGGTAATCATAATCCTCTCCAAATTATTATCAAATGAATGTATGCAGAACGCATAATGCAGATATCATGCCAACAGCATTCTAGAGTTCATGCTAAATAGAAAATGAATATTTAAGTGATTGTTAATTATTTGTGGCATAGCTTTTGCTTATATTTCGATATACATGGCAACGACGCCATTCACCATTACCTGTTCTAATATTCAAGGCAACGGCGCCTAAGGTCTTCAATGATCTTAGGCGTCTTTTTTTCGAAAAACAGGTCCGTATATTGAAAAAGAGGACGACAACATGGCATATCTTGCTCCTGCGGAGTTTGCAAAAAAAGTAGTAGATGCGGGTGAATCCAAATTGCATATGGCAACCCGTGATGTATTGATTCGTGCCTTTATGGCAGGGGCCATTCTGGCCTTGGCAGCGGTATTTGCCATTACCATAGCCGTGCAAACAGGATCACCATTGATTGGTGCGCTCCTGTTTCCAGTTGGTTTTTGTATGTTGTATTTATTGGGCTATGACCTATTAACTGGGGTGTTTGTACTTACGCCGCTGGCATGGCTAGATAAACGCCCAGGGGTGACATGGGGACGTATTCTAAAAAACTGGGGCTTGGTGTTTGTAGGGAACTTTACAGGCTGTTTAGTCGTTGCGGTGCTCATGGCAGCGGTTTATACCATGGGTTTTGCAGCGGATCCAAACCCTGTCGGCGTAAAAATTGCGCATATTGGCGAGGAGCGGACATTAGGTTATGCCGAATACGGATTCGCCGGCTGGATGACTATTTTTATCCGTGGCATGCTGTGTAACTGGATGGTGTCATTAGGTGTCATTGGCGCGATGATGTCTACTACGGTGAGTGGCAAATTTATTGCCATGTGGATGCCAATTATGCTGTTCTTTGCCATGGGCTTTGAGCACTCTGTCGTGAACATGTTCCTGTTCCCATTTGCCATGATGATGGGCGGTGACTTCTCGATTGCTGACTACTTCCTATGGAATGAACTGCCGGTTGCTTTAGGTAATCTGGTGGGCGGTTTGGCATTAACAGGTCTGGCACTTTATACCACCCATGTCCGTACTGGTGTTAAAAAAGAATTTTAACATTCATCATTTTATAAAGGGATCATATAGATCCCTTTTTGAGCTTTCAGCATGAAAAAAACATTAAAAGTCACTATTGGGCAATATTCTACTGCCGGAGTTAAACAACAGAACCAGGATTTCCATGGAGTATATCTGCCCGAAGGACATGTGCTGAAACAGAAAGGTATTGCATGTGTTATAGCGGATGGAATCGGTAGCAGTAATGTCAGTCATCTTGCAGCAGAAACAGCCGTTGGTAGTTTTTTATCTGACTATTATTCTACTTCAGATGCCTGGAGTACACAGACTTCAGCAGAACGAGTGATCCGCGCGACCAATTCATGGCTTTATGCACAGACTCAACAAAGTCAAGGACGTTTTGATAAAGACCGAGGGTATGTCTGTACCTTATCTGCACTGATTTTAAAACAGCAACAAGCCCATGTTTTTCATGTTGGTGATAGTCGTATTTACCGCATTCGCGATCATGAAATTGAATTACTAACCCATGATCATCGTGTCTGGTTGTCTTCCAAAGAGCATTATCTTAGTCGAGCCTTAGGTGCGGATTATCGTATTGAAATTGATTATCGAAATATTGAACTCAAAGAAAAAGATATTTTTTTACTAATGACCGATGGGGTCTATGAATTTGTCACAGATCAACAATTATTAGATTTAACTTTAATAGATGCAGATTTAAATCAACTTGCCAAAGGATTAGTTGAAAAAGCTTTAGAACAGGGCAGTGATGATAACTTAAGTTTCCAGGTGATCCGTGTAGAACAGTTGCCTGAACTGAATCAGTTTCATATTCAGCAGGATTATGTATTTCCACAACAGCTCAGTAAAGGTGAAGTTTTTGAAGGTTATGTGATTGATAAGATTTTGCACCAAAATCATCGCAGTTGCCTGTATTTGGCACACGATACTCAGCAGCAGCCTTTGGTCATAAAAACTTTGGGGGTAGATTTACAGCAAGATAAAAATGCCGTAGAGCAGTTTCAACTCGAAGATTGGGTATCGAAACGTCTGAAACATGACAACCTGATGCACTGTTATCCACATAACACTGAGAAAAAATATTTATTCCAATGTTATGAATATTTGCAGGGTGAAACCTTGGCTCAATGGCTGCATCGCCAGGAAAAGCCTTTAAAGCTCGATGATATTTTACCAATTTTGCAACAAACGGCCTTGGCTTTAAATGCAATGCACCGGCTGGAGATGCTGCATCAGGATATACGGCCAAAGAATATCATGGTTTTAAATGCAGAAAATGCCATGAAAATTAAACTGATTGATTATGGTTCAACAGCAGTAAGAGGCCTGGTCGAAATTAATCCTAAAAATGCGAATCGACCACTCGGAACCTTAGCATTTATGGCACCGGAGTATTTTATTGATCATTCGCCATCTGTACATTCAGACCAATTTTCTTTGGCGGTCATGGCCTATTATTTACTCACCAAACAATTACCTTATGGCACAGATTTAGCTCGCTGTAACAGTTTAAAGCAGCTTAAAAAAGTTCAATATCATTCCATCAGGAAATATCGGCCTGATTTACCTATATGGTTAGATAAAATTTTAGGCCAAGCGCTGAGTATTGAACCGACACATCGTTTTGAGGCCTTGTCTGAACTCATTCATAATCTAATGCATCCTTCCAAAGAATTATTAAACTCTAAACCACCAGCAATCATTGAACGAGATCCTTTACGTTTTTGGCAAATGAGTTGCGCCGTATTAGGGCTATTATTTTTACTGAGTATTGCATGGCCATTTATTTGAAAAGATAGGATCAAACCATGCTTAAAATTGAAGGTACATAGATAAGTTTTTATTCAAACAGCTTTGTTGCACAAAGATTTGAAATGCAAAGCGCCCCTAATTGAGCTAAATTTAAGGCGTAATTTGGGTAAGTGGTCGACCTAATTCCGTAAATCTGTTGAGGACTGCTACACGTGCATGAATCTCATTGACTTGGCTATCAAAACGCCTTGCTCTGAGTTTATCTCCTAATAATTTAATGCAGTGCATCTTAGTTTCAACCAAACTTCACCGATGATAGCCTGATTTTTTCCATAGTGTCCTGCCTGAGAAGCACTGCTTCCAAGATTAACTGTTCGAAGTAATTCATTTCGATCTAGCGAGCTGCTCTTTGTATCTTTCCAAGGTTTCGCATTTTTTCTAGGTGGAAACACCGCATGCGCTTGCCGATCTGCAATGACCTCACGGCATTGCTTGGTGTCATAAGCTCCATCGGTATAAACAGAGTCAATCTGCTCATCTTGTGGAATCTGATTAAGTAAATCACCAAGCACCTGTGAATCACTGACATTATTGGTTGTAAGCTGAATAGCGCGTATTTGTAGAGTTTTAGCATCTATGCCAATATGAAGTTTACGCCATTGGCGACGATATTCAGGTCCATATTTCTTGCGTTTCCATTCGCCCTCACCTAGAAACTTCATGCCTGTAGAGTCTATGAGTAGATGCAGCCCATCGCTACTTTTTTGGTAATTGATTGCAATATTAATATGCTTTTGTCTTCTACAAAGCGTGGTGTAATCTGGAGCTATCCAATTTAATCCGCAAAGTTTAATCAGACTTTGCACAAAGCCAGTGACCATACGTAAAGACAGACGGAATAAGGATTTAATCATTAAGCAGCATTGGATGGCTGCGTCGGAGTAGGTTTGATTTCGCCCTTGTTTGCCTTTTGATGGCGCATACCATTGCGTAGCAGGATCAAACCAAATGGCAATATTTCCGCGACTCATAAGTGCTCGGTTATATGCGGGCCAATTGGTTGTGCGGTAGATTTTGTGTGTAGGCTTCTTCATTTGAAAATTATATCGCTGAAAAACCCTTTACAGATAGGTTTGTGCAACAAAGCCGATAACAATTAAAAAATAAAGGAAAGTTTTTATTGGTTTTATTATCGATAAGTATTAATGATAATATATTGTTACATAAAAAATTGGCACCAATTTAGCACCAATTATTCTTTAGTTGTTGATTTTAATATGAAAATATTACGTTGACATCGTAGAGGTCTCCAGTTCGAGTCTGGATATACCTACCAAGATTTATCAAGGACTTATAAGCGAATCAGCAGCTTATAGGTCTTTTTTATAGTTTTTTTACTGCTAGTATTCTCAATACCTATTATATATTTATCCAATTAACATATTAACTCATAAGTACTTCTTAATTTTTTATATAAAAAATAATTGACTGAAAAACGATTATTTCAATTCAAATGTTTGATGAGTGGCGCTTATGATGTGTCAATTTTGGTAAATCTTTGCTAATTATTATACTTTTTTTAAAATAAATTCAATAGTCAAGAATAAACTTGAATTGATTTACTTGTTAATGTTAAATATTTTTTGTTTTAGTATAGTTATTGTAATTAATTTGCGTCATGGGGAATAAAATGAAACAAAATTTAGGGGTGCTGGTTTTCTACATCGCATGTTTAGTCTCGCTGATATTTATTGTGATTGGAACTGTGTTGGATGATGTGCTTTTACTTGCTACAGGCTCACTGTTCATCGTATGTGCAGCTTTAATTAAAGCTGAATTTAATTTACATGTTTTGTTTTGGCGAAAGATATAAACTGTTATTGTTAATATTTTTATCATAGGCCTGAACAACCATTTTCAAGAATAAAGAATGCTTGCAGAACAATCGTTTTGTAAGCATTTTTACATAGCTATAATAGAAAAATTATCTTGCAGACTATTGATATTTTGAAAATTATAATTTTTTATTGGCTATAATATTATATATTTCATAATTTTATCTAATTCTTAAAGGTCTAAACTATAAGGTTTTTAATTGAGTAATGATGATTTGTTTGATTCACTTAAATTATAGTAATTGACCAAAATTATATTTGGTGATAATTTAATTTATAAGGAAGTCATATACTATTTGGAATTTAAGAGATGTCTTGTCCAAATGAACAAAGATATGACAACCTGAATACACAGCTAACAACGAACGAAACGGTTTAAATCGTTTTTAAAAATGTTCAAGGTTGTAGAAAAGCCCGTTAATCGGGCTTTTTTAATGTTTATAGATTTTATTTTAAATTTTCAATATAAATTAAATGCTTAGAGAAATTAAGAAAAGATGATGCGGGGTGATTATGGGGACTTTTATTGTTTTTGCTTTAATCTTTGGATTTACAATTTATATGATCAAGAAGATGGGGAAAAGTTCAGATTCGGGTTCTTATGACTCATTTTCAAGTTATGACCATCATTCATCACATGGTTGCTCAAGTCGTGATAGTGGATCTGATTCTAGCGGATGCGATAGTGGTGGAGGGGATTAATCAAAAATGCTTCGCCGCCATGATGACGACGAAGCATTTTGTTTGAGTTAAGGTAAGTCAAACCAGATCATTTGGCTGTCTTGTAATGCAGTAATTGTTGCAGTCTCATCAAACAGTAAAGCATCTCCTGCTTTTACTAAATGTTCCGCAATCATCACTTCACCTGAAATCACATGCACATAGTTTACTTTTTTCTGCGCTGTAATCTCTAAATGTTGATCTTTCTCAATCACTGCTGTTTTCACTTCGGCATTTTGACGAATCGACATTGGTGCAGATTCATCGCCAGCAATCAGGTGCCATTGATTAGGGTGATCTTTCGGGTTGAGCTGAATTTGCTGATAAGTTGGTTCAGCATCTTGTACATTAGGTTGAATCCAAATCTGTAATAGATGCACCGCTTTATCATGCTTGTTCATTTCACTATGAGTTACCCCTGTACCAGCACTCATCAACTGCCATTCACCTGCATTAATTTGCCCTTCATTTCCCATACTATCTTTATGAGAAATTGTGCCATCGAGTACACAGGTTAAAATTTCCATGTTGTCATGGGGATGAGTACCGAAACCATTGTGAGCAGCAACTGTATCGTCATTGATCACGCGGAGTGCACTTACACCCATATATTTGGGGTTGTACCAGCTACCAAATGAAAAGCTATGATAGGTGTCTAACCAACCTGCTTTGACATGCCCACGATTTTCACTACGATGTAGATAAGCATTCATCTTTCATCTCCCAATTATTTTGTTTTGCTTGATCGTTATATTATCGATTCATAATGATGATAAATAGTCTTTGATTGCGACATATTGTTCTATAAATGAAATGATTAAATGTTTTGTGTTTTTTGAATGAAATAAAAAGGGCTGAATAAAATATTCAGCCCTTTTTAGTGAGATAAATTTAATTATCAATCACTTATTTTGTTTTATTTTCCAATTGAGGAATTGCAGAACCTTGACCAACTGCGAGCAAACCAGTTTCGGTATAAATACCGAGTTTTGCACGCGTATCCGTAATATCAAGGTTACGCATAGTTAACTGACCAATACGATCCATCGGTGTAAACATTGAGTCACCTTTCTCCATTGTTAAACGCTCAGCTTCATAGGTGAGGTTAGGAGATTCAGTATTCATGATGGTGTAGTCATTACCACGGCGTAATTCTAGAGTCACAGTACCAGTGATTGCTTTAGCAACCCAACGCTGTGATGTTTCACGCAGCATCAGTGCTTGTGAATCGAACCAGCGACCTTGATAGAGTAGGCGACCTAAACGTAAACCGTTGATACGATATTGCTCAATCGTATCTTCGTTATGAATCCCTGTGACTAAACGCTCATATGCAATGTGCAATAAAGCCATACCAGGAGCTTCATAGATACCGCGAGACTTAGCTTCAATGATACGGTTTTCGATTTGGTCAGACATACCAAGACCATGACGACCACCGATACGGTTAGCTTCTAAGATAAGCTCAACTGGGTCTTCAATACGTTGACCGTTTAATGCAACAGGGAAGCCTTCTTCAAAAGTAATTGATACTTCTTCAGCAGCAATTTGTACATCATCTTTCCAGAACGCAACGCCCATGATTGGATCAACGATTTTGATACCTGCATTTAGGTATTCTAAATCTTTAGCTTCATGTGTAGCGCCCAACATGTTTGAGTCAGTTGAGTAAGCTTTTTCTTTTGACATTTTATAGTCAAAACCGTTGTCGATTAGGAATTGAGACATTTCCGCACGACCGCCTAGCTCATCAATAAACTGTTGGTCTAACCATGGCTTATAAATTTTAAGAGCAGGGTTGGTCAATAAACCGTAACGATAGAAACGTTCAATATCGTTACCTTTATAAGTTGAACCATCACCCCAGATGTTTACATCATCTTCTTTCATCGCTGTTACAAGCATCGTACCTGTTACTGCGCGACCTAAAGGTGTTGTGTTGAAATAAGGAACACCACCTGTGCTGATATGGAATGCACCACATTGAATTGCAGCAATACCTTCAAGAGCAAGCTGTAAGCGACAATCGATTAATCGAGCTTTGACTGCACCGTATTGCTCAGCTTTCTTTGGAATCGCATCATAGTCATCTTCATCAGGCTGACCCAAGTTAGCAGTATAAGCATAAGGCTCTGCGCCTTTTTGTTTCATCCACAATAGAGCTGCTGAAGTGTCTAAACCACCAGAGAAGGCAATCCCAACTTTTTTACCTACTGGTACATGCTGCAAGATCGTTGCATTATCAGTCATTGCTAGTCCTAACTATTTCGAAATAGGCACCCTAATTACTTCGGTGACCAAAGAGAATTTATTCGCTCAGTACTATATCACTTTTCAAAACGATTTTTTTTGTGTTCAGAGTGGAATTCTTGATTTTTAATTTGAAAAATAGATTAACATCAGAAAAATATAAAGTTTTACGATAAGTGAAGTTATCTGAATAAGATGATAAAAAGGTAGATAAAAGTGTTAAACCATCAAAATCAAATTCTTTCTAAGTTGCATAAAATGGCAGCAATTGTTGTAATTACGCTTTTTATCTATAAAGCTGTTTATCGATTCTATGTGGATATTCCTCAATATTCTGTTGGGAGTTTTCTGGGGGTATGCGCCTTAATTTTTGCTCATTTTATCTGTGCCAAAAGTGTGAAAACAGGGAGTACAAGCAGCCGTTTTGGATCAATCTTTATGACTGTATTTATGCTCAATAATTTTCCAATTGGAACTGTTATTGCAGTAATGATGCTGTTTTTCTCTTTATTTAAATGGGAAAAAGATTCAACTTTTAAATTACCAATTGAACTTCAAAAAAGTTAAACCTTTCATTTAAAATTCGCTCAGAGCGAATCATTTAAGCCAATAAATTGTTTTTCAATTGGAGTAAAAACATGATCATTACGTGCGATGAGATATAAACCTATATCTCGATATTGTTCAGGAACTTCACGATAAAATTGAATGTTGTATTTTGAGATCAATGATTTAGCAATCATCGAGATTCCCATACCAAGTTGGGTAAAATGAATCAGTGCCTCATGATCATAGATATGCGTTAATTCACCTTTTGTTAAATTATAGTCCGTGTACAAATGATCAAGCGTTGTTGCATAACAGCATTCTTCTGAAGCCAGCAAAATGTTTTGATGATTTAAACATTCTTCTAAATTTTCATGATTAATCATGTTTTTACCAATAATCACCAATTGATCATCAGCTTTTTGAATGTACTGTAAGCCTTTATGTTTTGGATGCCCTAGTGCATAAGCAATATCGAGATTACCTCGTAAAATCTCTTCTTCAATGTAGCCTGTTGAGCCTGTTTTCATCGTTAGGGATAGGTCGGGATAGGCTTCATAAAGTTGGCTAAAAGATGGATAGAAACGCATGCCACCCAAGCTCGTATTAGTACCAAAACGTAAGACACTTTCTTGTTGATAAATTTTATTTTCAGTTTCTTCCCATGTGAACATCATTTTTTTATATTGAGCATATAAATTCATGCCTGATTCAGTGAGTTCTACACCTTTGGGTTTACGAATAAAGAGCTGACGTTTGTAGTGATTTTCAATTTTTTTGATTTTAGCTGTCATATTTGACTGTAAATAGTTGAGCTTATTTGCCGCTGCAGTGATACTTTTTAGTTCAGCAACAGTGATAAATGATCTGATATCGTTAATATCAATATTCACATTCAATCCTCGATATTTATGTCTATGACTAAGCTAGGAATGCCTTTAAGGTATTTCTAGTTAGTTGGTATCAAAAAAAATGATGCATATATTAAAACATAGCATTATTCATGATGTCATTTGTTTTATACAATGATTTCACTTCCCATCTGTTGAGTACAGCAAGTGAATATTCGAGTGATGAGTGCAATCGCGCTATTATGTTTGGTTTGGGGATCTTTATGGGGACTTGTAAAACATAGTCTGCAAGTATTTCCACCATTTTTATTTATTTCTACACGGCTGATTTTGGCTGCAATCACCTTGATGGTTGTGCAGCGAGTCATTAAAAAATCAATCATGCCGAAACGAGAAGAATGGAAGCAGCTCATCATTTTAAGTGGCTTAATTTGCTTTGGTTTCTATGCAACTCAGACTTTTGCAATGCAATTTGTTGATTCAGGATTGTCGGCAGTTTTAGTATTTACGATGCCAATTTTTATTGGTGTTCTAGCGCATTATTTTTTAAATGAGAGATTAAATAAACAGAAAATACTTGGACTCATTTTGGGTACGTTGGGATTAATCGCAATTCTTTGGCCGCAGCTACATGATTTACATATGAATGTTTCATTACTTGGACAAGTACTGCTTATAGGTTCTGGTTTCTTCTGGGCGATGTCGACAGTTTATATCAAAAAGAATTTTGCCAGTTATGACAAAATCAAATTGACCATTTGGCAGTTATTGTTGGGTGGGAGCATCATGTTGATTGGTGCACTCATGTTTGAGCCTATAGATGCACACGTTTGGTTAAATCCACTCAATGAATCTGTGCTCTTTTATATTTCGGTGATTGGGACAGGATTTGCTTTTGTACTTTGGAATTGGATCGTCAGTCAGGTTGATACCTTTATCGCTTCAATATCAATCATGTGTATTCCAATTTTGAGCCTATTTTTTGGTTATTTGATTTGGCATGAGCCTTTGACATTCAATATTTTAATTGGTGCGGCATTTATCTGTTCAGGAATTGTGATGAGTTCTTTGAAAATAAAATCACAACGCCGTCACTTAGCGTATTCAAGTGGTGAACAAAGTTAAGAGATTTAATTTTATCAGTTATAAACTTTATAGACTTTTTTACTAGCATTCTTTAAAAGATAAAGAAATTGTAAATAATCATATAAAAGAAGTCAGAATGTCAGTCATGTTTTGCATGGCTGACTTTTTTTATTTTTAAACATAACGTTGCTGATCTGCAACTTAGACTGGAATTCGTCGAATTTACATGCAAAATTGACATTTTCAACACCGAAAAGTTTTTTATCAGTCATCCCAAATGAGCAAAAAAGTATTAAAGTACTATGCAACAAGTTGCAAAGCCAAAAATATAGAAGGAATACCATGACTAGCTATGCAAATATCCTAAAACCATTACATTTGGGTTTTACTACTATTAAAAACCGTGTCGTAATGGGCTCTATGCACTCTGGTTTAGAGGATCGTTTTTATAATTACCCAAAACTTGCAGCATATTTTGGTGAGCGAGCTAAGGGTGGTGTTGGTCTAATTATTACCGGTGGTATTTCTCCGAACCGTCAAGGTTGGTTACTACCTGCTGGCGGAACGATGAATAGCTTAGCGGATATTCCGCATCATCGGCTTGTGACGCATGCTGTACATAAGCATGGCGCAAAAATTTTGATGCAAATTTTGCATTCTGGTCGTTATGGTTATCATCCTTTCTCTGTTTCGTCATCTCCGATTCAAGCACCAATTAACCCATTCAAACCGAGACAAATGTCAGACTCTCAGATTTTGGCAACGATTGAGGACTATGCACGTTGTTCTAGCTTGGCGAAAAAAGCGGGTTATGATGGTATCGAAATTATGGGGTCTGAGGGTTATTTAATTAATCAATTCCTCAGTAACCATGTCAATAAGCGTACTGATCGCTGGGGCGGTGATATTGAAAATCGTATGCGTTTTCCTGTTGAAATCGTAAAAGCAATTCGTGCCAAAGTTGGTGAGAAATTCATTATTTGCTTCCGTTTATCGATGCTCGATCTGGTGCATGATGGTAATACTATGCAAGAGGTAATTGCTGTTGCTAAAGCACTAGAAAAAGCAGGAATCACATTATTGAATACGGGAATTGGCTGGCATGAAGCGCGTGTTCCAACCATCGTAACGTCTGTTCCTCGTGCAGCATTTGTTGATTATACCGCCGTGGTAAAACAGCATGTATCTGTACCAGTGATTGCATCGAATCGTATTAATATGCCAGATGTCGCTGAGCAAATTGTTGCTTCAGGTCAGGCTGATATGGTGCAAATGGCACGTCCATTCCTTGCTGATCCGTATTGGGTAAATAAAACTGCGACCAATCGTGTTGATGAAATTAATACTTGCATCGCATGTAACCAAGCATGTTTGGATCATGCATTTAAAAATCAACGTGTAAGCTGTTTAGTCAATCCACAGGCATGTTTTGAGACGGAATTGGTTTATATCAAAACTAAGAAACCAAAGCGCGTTGCTGTTGTTGGTGGTGGTGTTGCTGGGATGTCCGCTGCAACTGTTGCGGCAAGTCGTGGTCATGCAGTGACATTATTCGAAGCAAATAATGATGTGGGTGGACAATTCAATTTAGCGAAAGTCGTTCCTGGTAAAGAAGAATTCCATGAAACGATTCGTTATTTCAAAGTTCAGCTTAAGCAAACAGGTGTGGATGTTCGGTTGAATACGAAAGTAAGCCGTGAGCAACTTGAACGAGAAGGCTTTGATGAAGTTATTGTAGCAACTGGTGTTGTTCCTCGTGCTTTAAAAATTCAAGGAAGTACAGCCCCGCAAGTATTGTCATATGCTGAAGTATTACGTGGTGCGCCAGTAGGTCGTAATGTTGCTGTAGTTGGAGCTGGAGGTATTGGATTTGATGTTTCTGAGTTCTTATTAAAACCAACACATCAGCCTCAACCGCAACCTTTGAATGAGTGGCAGCGTGAATGGGGCGTTGACCCAAGTCCAAATTATATTTCTGAAGGTGGTATGCAACGACCAGAAGTGGAAAGACCAGTTCGCCAAATCTATCTATTGCAACGTAAAACAACACCGCTTGGTATTGGACTCGGTAAAACATCAGGTTGGGTACATCGTGCACAATTGAAAAAGCATGCAGTGCGCATGTTACGTGGCGTGCAATATAAGGCAGTGACTGATGAAGGTTTATGGATTGAGCATAATGGACACGACCAATTATTGCGTGTTGATACGATTGTTGTTTGTGCTGGTCAGGAATCTGTTAAAGATTTAATGCCGAAAGACGGTGAAAACACAATTGCAAATTATCATATTATTGGTGGTGCAAAGCTCGCTGCTGAGTTAGATGCGAAACGTGCAATTCGTGATGGCGCTGAATTAGCAGCTAAACTTTAAGGACTGATGAAACAATATACATTTGAATACATTGCAGTTAAATTTTTCTTGAATAAAGGAAACAAGCTTTGTATTCTTACGCACATGGAAGCGTGGCAGAGCGGTTTAATGCACCGGTCTTGAAAACCGACGAGGGTGTGAGTCCTCCGTGAGTTCGAATCTCACCGCTTCCGCCAAATATCTAAATAAGCCCTTGTTTTTACAAGGGCTTATTTTTTGTCTATGGTTTTACCCCTCAACTTACCCCACATCAAATGTTGGATTTGAATAGCCTACATAAGAATAATTCAGAGGGCTTCGGATAATAGATAAATTGAGTTTAAGTTGATCTCTTGCAGAATAAGCGATCTGTAGATGACTACACACTTGATTTGTACTCCTGTTTTTACCGCGAATACTAATTATGTACTTTTAAATCGCATGGGTGGGCGGCGTTCTAAGATCAGATCTCTTTTTAATTTTTTTGAGCCTACTTTGGCTGTAGCTGTTGTGCGTCTATATAGAGTTGGAGGTTGATCTGTTTGGCCTTGGGTAGTTGATTGCATGTCAAGAGCATCGTCTTTTTGTTCAATGGCTTCTTTTTTTTGTTCTGTAGATGCAGTCTCTCCATGTTTTGTCTCGGATAAGATCATTTCATTTTGAAGCGGGGTTGTAGGGAGGACGTTGGGACCAGCCTCATTTGTAGATTGTGTTTCTTCATTGATGCTTTGACATGATTCTGTCGGGGTATGATTTTCGCTCTCGGGCGGCATTGCGTTTAGACAATTTTTATCAATATTGTCTAAATCACTTTCTAGTCCTACTTGTGAATTATTCTCATCTATAAATGGGGGGAGAGCAGGTTTGATGAGTAAACTCTGCCGATAGCTTGCGAGCTCTGATAAATAGGTTTTTTCACGCTCATAAGCTAAATCTAGCTGTTTTTGTAAGGTGATATTTTGCAAATGTAGCATGTTTAAAATATGTCTAAAATTTTCTTGATTAGTTATTTTTGTTTTCTTAATTGCTAATGAGGTAATAACCTGCAGGGCATCTTCGTAATTTATCTTACCATTTAAAATCATTAATTTACCTATTTTATTGAGATAGTAAATCTTTGATCTAGAGAGACCTGTCAGTTTGCTCAGTTCAATAACGGTCATTTCTTTCATGATTGATTATGTCTAAAATAAGTATAATTAGACATAATTTTATATAAAAATTGACTATTTTGCCATAATAAACTTAACGCTTTGAGTGTATTCGTGCTTTAGAAAAATATATTTGTATTATTCACAGTGAATAATAATTTTATTAACTGTGAGTAATGGTGAAATTTGATGTGAATAATAGTAAAAATAACTGTGCTTAAAAGGGTGAAATTTATTGTGTAATTTGACTGAACCCGGCTAATATAAAGGATATTCACTGGTTTTGAGTATGTTAATGGATAATTATAAGCTAATAATTAAAGATAAAGATCTATTTGATTTATTTTTTAATAATGTCCCTTATATCTGGCAAGCCTTAGATCGTTCCGTGAAGCAAGATCAGGCGTACCAACCTACTTGTTTATATAAAGAATCGGTTCAGGTTATTCGGGCAATCAATAAGTTTGTAGATGATTTGAAGTCTGGAAGTTTGCCTCGGGCGACTCAGTTGGGAATTAGTGTGACTGGGCATGCTGAATTTGACCCTTTATTTCTTGTTTATTTTAAGACCCTTCAATTTGAGCGCGAAATGTTCGATATGACCTATCTCGGGCTTGGGTTAAATTGGGTTTATTATCAAAAGTTTTTAGAAGAAGATGCAGTTAAGCTACCAAGTATTACTCCTTGTATTGAGCAGGTTCTGTCGGGTTCTAGTGGTTTGCAGGAACGAAAGCAACAATGGTCACCTTCAGAATTCACATATAAAAAAGCATGGCGATTGATAAATTTCTTTTCTGATTTACAGAAAAATCCTTTATATATCGAAGAAACTAATAAGCAGACTCAGCAGGTTGTAGATGATACCAATCGTGCTTTTGCGAATTTTGATACGCTTTTATCAATACAACAGGAAGTGTATACCTTGGTGATTGATGTTCGGTTTGTGCGTACAGTAGGTCAAACTGAGCATGAATCGTTAGGGCAATTGATTAAACAAGTACTTAAAGATCGGGCTGATCTACAGAATGCGATTTTTCAATTGATCCCTGATTGGCTTCATGTACATACCAAGCTTGAACATGATTATCAAAATGGTTTAAAGCTTTCATGTGTTCTTATACTAAGAAGTTACAGCATTGATCAGGAGGACGTTATTATTGCTCGTCTACAAACATTATTGAGGGATAATTTTAGTCACTACGATGCAATTGATGTCGTTAATGGAAATGAGTTTGTACGAACACATGGTAAGAAACATGCTGTTGGCCGTATCGGAATAAATAAGCCTGTTCGGGTTGAACAATTTAAGTATTGGGTACTCAGCTATTTTTTTAAAAGGGATTCATTTGCCAAGCTCATACATCCTGAAATATCTTTTAAGGTGAATGAGGATTATGTGCATCAGAATTGGAAACAGCCTCAAATAAAGAAGCAAGCGGTGGCATCCAAGATAAGCCCCCCACCTAAAAATCTTGCGCAGGTATTGCAAGAATACAAAGTATCCAAAAGTATATGGGATCTCAAACATCTTGCTAAGCGCGTAGCTGATCGTCTGCTAGTTGGTCAGATTTACTACAAAGAATTTTGTGCTGAACAGCAGCTACCGCAACAGTATGGTGAGTGGTTGTTCCAAATTGAAGTATTTATTGAGACTTTGTTACACAATCAACAACCAGCTTTTAATGAGGTGAGATCAGCACATCAGACCTACTTTTTGAATGCTAGAGATATGCAAGCATCCGCTACACAGCTTGGCCAGCAGTATTTATCGCTTGTGAAGCAGATTGCATGTGATTTTTATTTTTTTGAGCAGATTGATCGTTTAATTCAAAATCACGGTTTACGTACATGGTGGTTTGGGCATGAAGACAATTTGAGCTTGCGGATGGTTTTTCAACAGATTTTTACAGACCTTATATTTGATCAGCCAGTAGACTCTGCTGTGTTAGGTCTGATGAATAGAAACCTCCAGAATGTACGGAATTATTTTCTTGAAAAACAGCGATCAGAAGTAAATAAACGTGAACTTCTGGAGAAGCATTATGCTCAAGGTGTACGGAGGCATACAGATACACGAGAATACTTGAATAGTGTATTAGAGCAGAATTGTTGGGCTTATCGTATTACTGTCAATGCGAGTTCAACAAAGGGGGGCTTGAAACAGTCTGAACTATCAAAATTATTTACTGAGTTCATGCGCTTAGCAAAGCGAGCGAAACCTTGTTATTGGTTGCGTGGCTACGTAGGGATTTGGCAAGAGACGAACTGGCCGATCGTTTCAGAATTTACATTAGATGTTGTATTGTTCTTTAATGATCGTTGTCAGGCACGATTACAAAACTTAGTCTACGATCTGGATCAGCGCTGGAACGCCTTTCTTGATACTAAAGCTGCTCAGACTCTAAAGTTGCAAGATACCGAAAATATAAAGTACCATGGCGCAATTAAACCGAAAATATTAATGTGTTCGGTTGATGGATTGAATACAGCGGATAAGGCTCTGAACACATATCATGTCTGTCTTGAAGTACATGATCGTAAAATGAAAAAAATAGTCATTGAGCATGTCATACCCTATTTTGCTTATCGGGATGTATTTCACGCTCCGTTTAGTCAGACAGTTCCCAAAGCTTTTATTAAAGGTGTGATACTTAAAAAATAGTTGGCTTTAGCGTTGAGCAAGTTTATTTTAATCCACTCGTTAATTTCAAAGGCGAACCTGCCAACAGGATTTGTGATTAAGTGAACCTGTTTGTGGAAGGGGGATCATGGTAATCGGATTTATAGTCTAACAAGCTGTAGAACGTGGCACGACTTAGGTTTGCATTAAAAGCTAATTTCTGCCGTAACTCTCGTAAATGAGATTGTTTCTAAAAATACAGGATTTGTAGGGTGGGGGGAATTGGATTGACTTATGAATCGATTGATTTTGCAACTACTAAGTCTTGTGATAAGTCGGTAAATAATATTATTAGTATTAGTTAAATACTATTAGTTAAATACTTAATATTAATTAATATTCAATCATAAACACCTCACTAATATACTCATAGTGAAATTAGAGACTTAATCATGATGTCTGCTGAATCTTGATATAGTCAATCAATACGCTACTATCCCTCAATACAACACATCAGATCAGTACCGAGATCGATCTGGATCTTGATGTAGAATCCGTCATGTAGGCATCTTCATACATAAAAAAATAAAGTTGTCTCCTTAGTTATGTACCAAACATAACCAAGGAGTATCTCAATGCAATATGACTTATCTCATCAGGCAGGCGTCATGACAGCCGTAAATGGCTTCGTTGACTGGGTGCTGAATCTGGAGCTAAATCAATCTTCCTTTATCACGCACCTTTGTTCATTGATCCCTGCATTTCAGATTTTTGATCAAAATGGTATTGAGTACAGTGCATCCATTCAGGCTTTTAAAGATATGACTCAAGCCATTGAAGCACTAAGAGGGGCTCTATGTCTTGAGGATTACTTGATACGGCTATCTTCTGTTGAGATATTAAAGTTAATGCGAAGATTGAAAGATCACCGTAGTCAGATTCTCGATGAGATTCGTTTATTCAGGCAGCAGGAATCAGATAATCAAACCAGCTTTTTAACTTATGTTCAGCAAATGATTCAAGATCATTATCAGGTTCTAATGGTCCGTGTGGATTTGGTCTACTTAAAAGACTATATGTCGAATGTCACAGTTCATGACTTCTATCTCCATATTCAGTCTTTATGCAGGTACCTAAAAGATAAGAATGGCTGTTTTAAGCATTTATTGGGTTATGGTTTAGCTTTAGAGCAGGGGTATAAAAAGGGTTATCATGCGCATCTAATGCTGGTCTATAACGGTTCAGAACGTTGTCAGGATCGGTATCTAGGGGATCTGGTTATTTTAAAGTGGCAGGCCATTACTCATGGTTGGGGTTATGGGAGGAATGGTAATACCAAAGAAAATAAAGATCAGTTTGCCAATAAAGGCTTACTGGGTATTGGCAGGATTCACCGTAAGCATCCAAAAGAACTTCAAAATGCGTTGAATGTTGCTCGTTATCTGACGCATCCAGAAAAGTATTTGCAACGGCTGTTAGTCAAACCGATTGGGAAAAGAACATTCTTTAAAGGTGTTTACCGAGTGCATGGTCGTAACTATCAGCTTGTATCTGGTTAAGTGCCTGTAAAAAAATATGGATGAAACAGTTCTATGAAATCCACAACTTTGTAGAACAACCTCCATGGATATTACATACATTGAGCACCAAACAGCACCACGTCTAGAGAAAGATGTGCATGACTTTT
>NZ_DJLC01000249.1:0-17760 GCF_002434875.1 Acinetobacter sp. UBA6526
TGACTTACAGTTGGTAATTGATACCACCGCAGGCGCAAACATGCGTACGCTTGGGCAATTAACTAAAGCAAATGAAGCAAATGATGATTCGTTGTTACGACGTGGTGTGCTTTTAGATGTGCATGGTTTTGCTATCCGTGAATCTGCACAAGTGGTTACTCCTGCATCTGGCACAGGTGCAAGTGCGACTACGAATGCAGCAGGCTATGCAGTTGGTGCAACTGCTATCACTCTTGCAAGTGCAGGTACAGGGACAATCGTTGCGGGTGATGTAGTTAGCTTTGCAGGTGACACAAACCAATATGTGGTTGTTGCTGGCGATGCTGATGTTTCTAACGGTGGAACCATCACAATTGCTAAACCAGGATTGCAAAAAGCAATTCCAGCAGCTGCAACGGGAATCACAGTTGCTGCAAGTTCAACTCGCAACTTGGCCTTTGCACGATCTGCAATTGCATTAGCGACTCGTATTCCTGCACTTCCTGAAGGTGGTGACTCTGCTGATGACCGCATGATCGTTACCGATCCCGTTAGCGGTTTGTCGTTTGAAATCGCCATTTACCGTCAATACCGTCAAGTGCAGTACGAAGTATCACTTGCTTGGGGTTGTGCAATGGTCAAACCAGAGCACTCAATCATCTTGCTTGGCTAATGAATTGGGGCTTCGGCCCCATTCTTTTTGGAGAGAAAAATGTCTAAGACTGTAAAGATTAAACCTAGTCATAAGTCACAAGGTGAATTTGTAATTATCTCTGTAGAGCAATTCAATCCGTCAGAGCATGAATTGATAGAAGGTGAGGTGCTGCCAATTGCAGAGGGTGAAATTGCCAATGATGCGCTTATTCCTATAGAGCAATTTGATGTTGTAACTGAAAAACTTGCTCAAACTGAAGAAGAATTGGCTGTTGTAAAAGGTGAATTTATTGCCTTTAAGAATGACATTGAAGCCATGAAAGCTCGCATTGAGGAGCTTGAGTCTGGAAAAGGTATTCCTGATCCGCTTGATGGGCCTAAAGAGGGTGACTATTCAAATTGGTCAAACGAGCAGTTAAAAGCACATCTAACTGATTTAGGAATCAAGCACAAAGCATCAGCCTCTAAAGAGGATTTAATTAGTCTCATCCCGAAGGAATAACACATGATTGAGTACATTACCGTAGCAGATATCGATGCAAAACTAGGTAACGATTGGGCTGATAGTGAAAACGCCAAAGCTCGTGCGGTAATGATTACCAATGTTTGGCTAACTAATTTAAAACTACCTGACACAACAAATAATCAACCATTAAAAGATGCGATCCTATTAGCTGCTGTTGAGTTGATACCTGATGCCGTTAGTGGAAATCTTTATACTGATATAGAAACTGGTGTGTTGAGTGAAACGGTATCAGCTCAATCAGGAACAAGTGTTTCTAACACCTATTCAGCCACTCATAAAACCTATTTAGCAAGTGAGAATTTGGCTTTAGCTATACTCAAAACATGGCTAGATGATGGATTGGGTAATGTGATTTTGCTAGTGAAGATTTAGCTATGAGATCAAAAATACAATCAAAACTAGGAAAGGCATTTAGCACAATGCTTGCTGATGCTGTTGATACCTTTACTTGTACCCGCAAGTTACTAACTGGATCTAATCCAGCTACTGGTGAGGATACGTACACCGAATATGTTTATGGCGGTCGTGGCGTCCTGTTTGGAAGCTGGGCAAAGGATTTGGTGAAGCCTATAGATTACCGCGCCACAGACTCTAAAGCCGTGCTACTGCAAAATGAAGTTAAGGATGCAGCAGGAACTTTAGTTGAACCAGATGTAAATGATATTTGGATGATTGAAGGTGGTAATTATCGGGTTGTGAATTGTGGTCATGATGCTGCTGACGCTACTTGGACTGTACAGTTGAGGAAGGTGTAATCACATGCAGATAAATAGAACAGGAGTAACAAGGACTGTAATCTTAACCAACAGCCTAGCTATCAAAATACCGACTTTTAAATCGTTGCAGTTGTTCCTTAGTGGCTGGCAAGCGAATATTCAAGAAGCGACATTTGGCGATGTTGGATTTATATGCCTCAATCAAGTAAAAGCAAGTTTCCTAAAGGACCTAGTTGTAGTTCATAAACGAATTAAACCAGTTAATCATAAGGGTTTGTTTTGGGTTGAGCAAAAGCAATTAGAAATAAGTTCAAAGGTTAAATATTTACATGAGAGTGACAAGAAGCCAGAAAACTATGGATATGACAACGGTGTCTTGAAACGATTGGATTTTGGGTCATGATTAATAATAACTATGTGCCAGAATGGCATTCCACACCTTTCGAGCACTCAAAATACACATTGGTGCGTAATCAAGATCAACTTGATTTACTGTTTGATGATGTAAACGACACAGATAAATTTCTCTCGCTAGGTTGCTCTGCTCAAGTGGATTACTACGATGATGGAAGACAGTGCATTGTTCAACTTGGAGATGCACAAGGTAAAGATTTGATTGTGGTCTATGGGTTGTTATTACATGAGGCTGTGCATATCTGGCAACGTACAAAGCAATTAATGGGTGAACGAGAACCCAGCGTGGAATTTGAAGCATATTCAATCCAACGCATTGCTCAAGATTTATTCTTTATGTACCAAGAAAGTGAGGTCGATAATGAGTTGGACAAACAAACCGAGTGCCTTCACTAAAACAATTGAAGCCGACCTTACAAAAAAACAGAAAGATATTGTCATTGATGCTTTAGGTGGGGTTGTAATGCAAAGCCCTGTTGATGAGGGATCGTACCGCGCGTCACACAGAGTCAGTATTAATCAACCAGACATAGGTTTTAATGAAGCAGAGAAAGACAAGGGTGGTGGCTCAACAATAAGTAAAGGTACAAGTGTTTTATCTCGCTTAGTTCCTTACTCGACAGTTTATATTCAGACAAATGCGCCTTATGCCAATAAGATTGAATTTGGCGGCTTTACAACAAAAGCTGAGACCGAGAAAACAACAGGCGGTTATTCTAAACAAGCACCCCAAGGCGTTTACTCCACAACTTTTAACTATATTGCTCAGAAATACGGTGGATAAAAATGGCAATGACTTTAGACCAAGCACGACAAGCCATTATCACTAGAGCAATGGCATTTACTGGTATTGAGCAGACCCGAATTAAATACCCGAATAAAGATTTTACAGTGCCAGTTGATGGTCTTTGGTGTGACATTAACGTCTTGTGGGGCGGTTCAATCATTGCAGCAATTAGTGATTCACCTTGCACAAGACGAACAGGCATTATCTCAATCAACTGTATGGCTCGTTTAAACACTCATGAAGTGGCAATAACAAAGCTTGCTGATGCATGGCTTGCTCACCTCGAATACTACACGGTTGACCAATTGGAAATACTGCAAGGCCAGGTGCAAAACCTTGGGAACAATGGTGACTTTGTGCAGTACTCAATACAAGTTTTCTTTAGGGTAAACTAGAAAAGTGTTATAATATCTTGGTGTTGACTGTTGTTTGTGGAACATTATGAGAAAACTAACAACTGACGAATTTATCAAAAAAGCTACAGCAAAACATGGCCTGAAGTATGATTATTCAAAAGCAGAATACATAGGTAGTCACAAAAAATTAGAAGTTATCTGCAGTGATCATGGATCTTTCTTTATAGCCCCATCTAACCATTACGCAGGAAAGGGCTGTGCTAAATGTGCAACAGTTATAAATAAAGACCGATTAAGATTTTCAACAGAAAACATAATTACTCAATTTAAGGAAATTCATAAAGATAAATATGGCTATTCAAAAGTTGAGTATGTAAATATTGATGCGCCAGTAATTATAACTTGCCGTAAGCATGGAGATTTCATGCAAACTCCAGCAAAACATAAGTTAGGCAGGGGATGTGTAAAATGTCATTTTGAATACAACACTTTTAAGCGTGAAAGTTATATAAAGTTGTCTCAAGAAAAGAACAAAAGAGCAAAGCTTTATCTAATCAAATGCAATTCAGAAGATGAAAGCTTTTATAAAGTTGGAATAACTCTTAATAGCCTAGAGATAAGATTTGATTCACATAAGTTACCTTATGGTTATGAGGTTGTTCAATTGGTTGATGGCGATACAGGGCTAATTTATGACATGGAAAAACAGATACACAGCCTTCTGAAAAACTTTAAGTACCATCCTTTAAAACCTTTTAAAGGTGATGGAGAATGCTTCACAGAAGTTCCTCGAAAAATATTAGAGCTCTTGGAGTCTTTCTCAGCTCTTGAGCAAAACCAGTTAATTGTTTAAACAAGCATTCATCAACAGCCGCCTTTAGGGCGGTTTTTTATTGCCAAAAATTAGGAGCTTATTATGAGTTCAGGCGCTCGTCAGATAACACAAATCGCAAAAGAAACAGTCATAGGCACTACACCAAGTCCATTTGATCGTCAAACATTTGAGTTCACTACAAATGGACTGGACGGGACTGTATCCAAAGAAACATCCAACTCAATTGCAAATAGCCGAATTGCTCGTTCATCAATGATTACTGGAGCTGAATACGCTGGTGATCTTGTGTGTGAAGCTAAATACAGTCCATTGATTCAAGATTTAATGGCAGCAGCTGCATTTAATAACTGGGCTACTGATGTATTAACTTTTGGTGGGAATGTCCGTCAAACATTTAGTGTGCTTCGGGGCTTCACTGATGTAAATGACTACCACATCTTTAAAGGCGCTCATGTCAATACTTTTGGCATCGACATTCCAGAGCAAGGCCTAATCACAATGACTTTCGGGTTAATGGCTCTAGGTCGCTTAGGCGCAACTACTCCCCCATTGGGCACAGTAACACCTGCCGACGACAATCCTAAAATGTCTAACATCTCAGTTGGGGACATTTTGATTGATGGTGTTTCTCAAGCTGGTATCTCATGTATTACAGCATTCACCTTCAATTGGGATAACTCAATGCAGGTTCAACGCTGTTTAGGTAGTGGTATTGATCCTAAGAAGATTCTTGAAATGATTGCAGCGGGTACTGGCGCGTTTACAGCAGCTTGGTCGCAAAATACTTCGGAGATGTATGCTAAGCAATTCACGAACGCCAATATCTCTTTACGAGTACCAATTACAGACAGCGAAGGTAATGAATATGAACTATTCATTCCTAAAGTGGAAATTACAGCAAGTCTTCCGTCTGGCGGAACAGGCGACATCCTGAATACTTCTTTTGACTACACAGTGGTTGATGAGGCTCCAACAATTACTCGTACACCTGCAACGCCTTAATACTGATTCGGCAGCTTAATTGCTGCCTTCTTTTGGAGATATAACATGGCTCTTGAAGTCAATATTCAAACTAACAAAGACGTCAGCCTGTGGCGCGAATATAAAGATGCTGAAGGAAATATTCTTGCTGAGTTCAAGGTTCGCGGTATTGGATTTAAACCCTATCAAGTTGCTTTAGAGAGAGCCAACAATCAGATTACATCGAAAGGATTTGATGTTAAAAATGCATCAAAAGAAGATAAGCTTTACCATGAGTTGGTTTTAGAAGCGGCAGCATGTCATCTTATTGAAGATTGGAAGGGAGTGGTATTTGTTGAAAAAGATGAAAATGGTGAATCTATTCGCACCGAACCAGGTTATGACAGCGAAAATGCAGTCAAACTTCTTGGTATGGGTGATGTGGGTGTATCTATTTGGCTTTTCATTAAAAGTGAAGCGGAAAAAATTCAATTAGAAGCTGATGCATATAAGGTAGATGTTGTGGGAAAGTCACAACCCTGTACGAGTGGGCAAAGTTCGGCTCAGAAGAAGAAGCGAACGACTACAGCAAAAAGCAAAACGCAGTCGCAAATGCCTTAAATCTCAACAACACTAAGGTTTTAACTAAGCCTGCTTATTCCTACACAGCCAATGCCATTCTATCAGCCTACAACACCATTGCTCGATCTAGACGATACGAGCAGGGTGTCCCACTGGCATTAGATATAGCGGCAATCAATGCTTATGTTGAACAATACGATCTTCCAGTGGAGAGATACATTTTTAACGAGTGTATCTTCACCTTGGACAATCTATTTCTTGATGAAGCGCATAAAAAAGCGAAGGCTGAAGCTGATAAAAGGAAGAAGTGATGAGTATGGTTGGGAAGCTTTATTGCAAGGTCGATACTTTCTAAGTCAAGAATAGACTTTTATAGTTTTATTAAATATCCTCAATGAAAACATTGGGGATTTTTTATGGAAAGGAGTCACCCGAAAGTGACTCCTTGATAAATTTACCAAGCAGGAGCATTAAACCATTTTGGATTGGTATCCATTTTGAGTCCGCCAAAAAAGTTTATTGAACGTAAATCTTCGCTAACAAGAGGTACTCTTTGCTTCGTTTTAAAGTCTAATTTAATGCTTACTTCTCTAGCCAACTCATTAGATTTTAGAACGTATTTAGAGTAATACATCATGTCACTTTGATTAATGAGCATGAGTGCTTTCCATACATCTTGCATCATAAAGTTTTGACTTAGAACAGCTTCCGTGAATTCGCGGATTAGTTCATAGTTTTCTTTATCGAACAAAGATCCTTGTTGATCGGCTTTTCCATACAAAGCAATTAAATGATGGACATACTCAACTGCAACAGGGATAGAGTCATAAGGTATTTCGTCAATATGCTGAACGTTAAAGCGCTGATGAACCAGTTTGTATGCATCGCTGTAGTTAAGATGCTTTGTTTTAGCAACTAGAAGATTGACAGCATTAGTTAAAGGCTCACGTTCTGATTTGTGGGTTTTGGCTAGAATTTCCTTTCGGACAAAGTAGCAATCTTCCAGCTGCTCAAATACTTCCCAAGCTTGGTCAGTGTCGAGCATCTTGGCGTGACGAGCAGCCCCTCGTTCTGTCCATAAGATAAGGGATCGAGTTTTATTTGAAATTGCAGGGAAATTTGCAAGTGACTTTAAGTCACCTACAAATTTTTTCAATTCTTCACCAATAATTTTGAAGAAGTGTTTACCTTCTACAAACCGCTCTTTATTTCGAGAATAGTTTTGTTTGATGTTGTCTGTATCGGTTCCATAGAAATCAGCAAGCATTGCTGTAGTAACAACTGGAACAGATTTGAAGTTAACAATTGATATTTTGGTATCGTTGATTTGTGCTATATTAGACATGTCTTAAATCTCCATTGGTTTAGACATAAACCCCTTGCCTGATTTCGACGTCTGCAAGGGGTTTTCTTTTTCATGGCTTTTAGCCTTGATGAAGTCATCTTATTTAATATCTTTTATTGTGTCAATTCTTTTTGTTGTGCTAACACAAAAAATAGTAATTATCTTTTATTGTGCTACAATATTCTAAAATTTAACTTGTGGTGCAGCAATGGAAGTAAAGAATAATGTTGCTTGTTTGCGTGAAAAAGCAGGCTTAACGGTTTATGAGCTATCAAAGCGGTGTGGTTTTGTTAGTGGTAGCAGAGTTCTATCAAACTATGTGACAAGAGCCGAGCAGGGACATTCTGTCAAGATCGATACAGCCTTACTTATATATAAAGAACTCAAAAAAGCAGGTGTATGTAAAAATTTTGAGGATGTATTTTGGCTTGACCACATGGACTAGTAGAGAATCTTCCTTTTTAAGTTCTTGATGACATTATTTTGTCCATTTGTTAAATTGTGTGAGATTAATAACAAATGGATTACATTATGAAAAAGATTTTATTAGCGGGATTTCTTGGATTGGGCTTAGCGGGGTGTGCGACAACTCCCCAACAACCCTCAGAGCCTGTAAAATTTGAAAAGGTTTATCAAATTGATGGATTAAACCAAGCACAGATTTATGATGGCGCTAGACAATGGTTCGCTGTAGCTTTTGCTTCTGCTAACGCAGTAATTCAATATGAAGATAAGGCATCAGGCACTATCATTGGAAAGGGCAATATGCGATATCCTTGTTCGGGCATGGAGTGCTTGGCAATGACAGGAAACGAACGTGTTGATTTTACTGTAAGAGTGGACACTAAGGATGGGAAAATGCGCGTGGGTTATGATGGTTTAACCTATAGCGCTCCATCGCACATGAGTGCTGGAATAATGATGCCTGCACAAAATTACCCTATAACTGAAAGTAGGAAGTCCACACCACTGATTATTAGTAAGATTAATACTCTATCGGATGATATGGCTGAAAAGATTAAAACTCAACAGAAAGTAAATTCGAATTGGTAATTAAAGAAGAGATACAGCATGAGCACACCACAATATCAAACAATGAAAGAAAGTGAAGTTTGCAATGCCATCGGATGGGGGTTAATTGTTCTAGGTATTATATCTGGATTTATTTTTATACTTGTGTTTGGCCGAGTTGAAGTTCCAAGAACTTATTATGGCACCGAGACCGTATGGTCAGGAATCATGGTTATTACAGGTATCGGGATAATCTTAAATGGATTCTTAGTGGGCTATCTGTTCCAAAAGGTTGCCAGCATATTGAGATATCACGAGAACAAGAGCGCATCTTAAGCAAAAACACTAACCCAAAAATCAACCTTAACAACCCACTCATTGAGTGGGTTTTTTATTGCCTAGAGGAAAGTAAAATGGCACAAGAATCTCGTTTGGTTATTGTTATTGATTCCAAAAATGCAGAAAGAAATGCTCGGAACCTTAGCAATGAGTTAGACAGTATTGAACGTAAGGGTGATTTTGCCACTAAGTCTATGGATGGCTTGTCGGTAGCAACACGTCAACTTGCTGGGTATATGGCTGGGTTGGTAACTGTCGGAGCGGCAATTAGCAAAATGGATGCCTATACAGGCCTTCAAAATAGATTGAAGCTAGTAACTAATTCACAAGATCAATTAAATAAGGCAACAGAAGACACCTTTAGGATTGCTCAAAAGACATATTCTGCTTGGGATTCAGTTTTGCAGGTTTACCAACGTTTTAGTGATAATGCTAAGACGCTTAACCTAACAATGGATGATACAGCACGTTTAACAGAGACAGTTTCTAAAGCTGTAGCTATTAGTGGAGCTAGTGCACAGGCTGCAGATGCCGCATTGGTTCAGTTTGGACAAGCCCTTGCTAGCGGCACGCTTCGTGGTGAGGAACTTAATTCTGTAATGGAGCAAACTCCTGCGCTAGCGAAGGCTATTGCTCAGGGGATGGGTATAACAATTGGTGAACTACGTTCTGTGGCGGCTGAGGGGAAAATAACCTCCCAAGAAATTGTTAAGGCCTTAAGGAATGTAGAGTCCAATGTGGATGAGGTGTTTGGTAGAACCGAGATTACTGTTGGTCAGTCATTAACTCTTTTAAACAATGAAATCACCAAGTTTGCAGGGGAAGCTGGGAAAGGAACTGGTGCAGCCCAGTTGCTGTCAGGAAGTATTCGAGGACTTGCGAGCAATCTTGAACTCATCACCGATGGTGCCATTGTTGTGGGTATTGGACTTATAACACAAGCAATCTTAATGAAAGGCAAAGTAGTTAAAGATGGAGTAGTTTCAACACTTGCAAGCCGACAAGCAACATTATCCAACGCTCAAGCTGAATATGCAGAATCCACTGCAACTTTAAATGCAGCTAAAGCACACTTGGCAAATGTACAGGCAACTAATGCTGAAGCTCAGGCTAAATTTGGGGCTACGGCAGCAAATGCTCGCTATGTGGTAGCTCAAGATGCAGTTACAGCAGCAACCAACGCTCAAACAGTAGCACAAGGTAGGCTTAATGCTGCGTCATTAAGTTTTGGACGTTTGGCCAGTGGAGCTTTCGCTCTGATTGGCGGTCCAGTTGGCGCAATTACCTTAGGGGTAGCAGGGTTGGCTGCTGGATATATGTATCTCCAGCAGCGGGCAGACGATGCAAACAAAAAGCTTGAAGAGCAAGGAAAGATTGCAGACAGAACTCGATCTGAACTTGAAAAACTTAATGGTGTGGAGCGAAAATCAGCAGTTAATGATTTAACAACTGCATTTGATGCACAAAATAAGGCGCTTGAAAAGTCGAGACTAGCAGTTGGTTCTGCTTTGATTGATATTCAAAATTATGAGAAGGGTAACTGGAAAGTAGTTGAAGTTATCAATCAAGCTAATAAGGGAACGATCAGCTACAGTGATGCTATTACTCAGCTGAATGATATGAAAATATCTCCAGATTTGTATAACGCACTAAAAAAGCAAGTTGAACAATACGACGCTAATTATGAGAAAGCAAACAAATCGGCAACTGCATTAAAGATTTTTGGTGTGGAAGTAGTCGTGGCTGGGAATAAAGCACAGAATGCTGCGATACAACATAACTTGCAAAGTGAAGCATTAGAAGGGACAGCATTAGCTGCAAATAAGGCCACTAAAGCTCTTCAAGACTTTCAGAATAAGCAAAAAGAATCTGCCTTTGAAAGCCTTTATAAGCAAGGTTATCTGGAGAAAGGTTTTACAATTGAACAAACAAATGCAATCTACGAACTTCAAAAAGCTAAGGGTGAGAGTGCAATCTTGTCCAAGCAAGAGATTGATAGTGTTTTAAGAAATGTAAACCTAACTCAGCAACTTAAAGACAAGCAGGACGCAATCTTAGAATCTAAACGAGCATCTTTAAGGGAGAGTAAGAAACAGACATCTGAGTATCAGAAACAACAGAAACAGGCGGATAGAATCAAGGAACAGCAAGCTCAGTCAAGGGCTACTATTTCATATGACTTCGCTGATGACTTCAAAAGAATTGGTATTGAATATCAAAGACAGGTTAAAGATATATCTGAAGCAAATTTCAAAGAAGAGCATGATAAATACATGCAATTTGCTAAGCAAAGATATGACTTTGAAACTTGGATGTATCTTAGACAGCTAACAGAGGAAAATGACTCTTTCCGTTGGTCAGAAGAATATAAGCTTAAATTCTTCTATGAGACACAAAGGGAAATGGTGTCTCAATCAGGTCGCTTCAATGATGAGATGAAAGATCTTCGCATCCAAAAGCTTAATGAGCAAGAGCAACAAGAGCTTGCCCTTATCAAGCTCGCCCAAGAGCAGCGTCTTTTTCAGATACAGCAATCATATTTGCATGAAGTTGATTCAATGCGAGAGCGTTATCGTTTAGAGCGGTTGGAGATTGAGAAAACTAAAGATGCAGTGGAAAGAAGTCGATTACTAAATGCATCATATCGAGCTGAAGATAATGAGTATGAAACTAAACGACAAGGAGCGTGGAATACCTATCAAGGTATGAAGGCTACCCAAAATGGAACAGGCGCTTATTTTCAGCTGGATCAGGCCAAGAACACAGCGGATGCTAATGTATCTGAAGCTCTTAAATACAATCTCATTACAGACGAAGAGGCTAAAGCTGATTTGTTAAAGAACGAAGAGGAGTTTTTAAGAGCACGATTGGATCTCAATTTGTCATTTGGTGAGCAAATTGCTGGTTCGTATGCTGATATGTTTAAAAATATGCTCGGTGAGCAATCAGCAGCCTATAAAGCAATGTTTGTTGTGGAGAAGGCGGCTGCAATTGCTCGTTCAACAGTGGCTATTCAAGCGGGTATTGCTCTGGCTGCAGAAAACCCTTTCCCTCTTAACTTAGCGGCAATGGCGACTGTAGCGGCAGAAACGGCCAGCATCATTAGCAATATTCAGTCAGCCACAATGACAGTGTCTGGAAAAGGCTTCGCAACTGGAGGCTACACAGGCAACATGGGGCGTACTGAGGTAGCTGGTGTGGTTCATGGTCAGGAATATGTCTTAAACGCTGCTGCAACCAAGCGAGTGGGTGTCGATACATTGAATGCCATTAACTCAGGTGGCAGCGTTTCTGGTGGTTCTAATGTTATTCAGCCTCAAGTGGTTATTAACAATAATGCACCTGCGAGAGTATCAACACAGACTGGATCTGACGGAAAGCTATACGTAACCATTGACGAGGTTGAAAACTTCGTCTCTCAATCGCTTGGAATGCCAAACAGCCGTATATCCAAGTCATTGTCGCAAAACACCAACGCTGGGCGGAGACGTTAGACAGGAGGTGGAAATAATTTTTATGTATCTTGTGAGGGAAATTAAGTAATATTGCCTCTATTGCTTTTACCCTCATAAGACATGAAAAGACCAGTTCCTAAAACAAAGTTGGACGAGTTAGGCGAGTTAGTGAATAACTTTGAGCCTAATGAACTCCTTAGTGAGTTTAAATATGCTAGGTGTTTGCGTTTACTTGATGCCAGTAAACAAGCTACACCAAAGGATCTATGGTCTATTATGAAAGGTCTTGTAGAACTCAGTGCAAATAACCTTAAGGTTGCCAATGAATCGGCACAGTATGTTTTAGCTAACACAAATAACTTAAGGCTGTTAAGAAACACTATTTACATTTTTGCACACACATTTGATATGGAAAATGCCTGCAAGGCAATAGGGAAAATTGTAGATTTAGCAGAATTGAAAAAACTAGATTACAAAAACTTATTGCCAATGGATTTAGGGTTGGAGTTTTTGTTAAACGGAGAAATAGGTAAGCCTGATTCATATTTTTATAGTCAAGCAGTTAATGTGACTAATCTTGAGCACAATGAGTATTGGCAAGATATTAATGAAGAATTAGAAATAAGCGAGCAAGACTTTAAGAATATTTCATTAATAATAAAAGGAGCTGTACTAGAGCATAATGCTAGATGTTTGATTTTAGATTATAGCTACCTAGATGAAGAATTTTTACTCTTAATCTATGTAGATAAACCAATTGAAGAAATTATAAAAATAAATGAAGAGATATTTGAAGAATGTTTTCGAAAAGACCTTTTGAATGCATTTAATAAGATTTCATATACCTTTGTACCTTATGACGAGGTTCAGAATGGATAATAGCTTACTTGATTATTGCAATGAGATGGCATCAATAACAAGTTCTTACCCCGACTTGCAAAATAGGAATATTGTTGGAAGAGCCTACTACCATGCTTTTCATCATGCTAAATTTCATCTTGATTCAAGACTTGATTGGATTCAAACAACAACCAAGGGCGGTGTCCATATGCAACTTTACAGTAAGTTGAAAGGATACGACAAAGAAGTCAGTAGTATTACTAAACTTAATGCTGAAAAACTTTACTCAAAGTTAAATGCTCTGAAAAAGCTTAGAACGAGAGCTGATTACAAATTGGAATCGGTGATTACTAAGGAGATTGCAAATTTCAGTATTGAAGAGTCAAAAAGAATTTCAGAACTATTTATTGAAATTTAGAAAACAACATTAAAGCAGCCGACCTATCAATGGTCGGTTTTTTATTACCTAAGGAAAAGTTATGGCACTTAATCGAATGATGTATTGCTCAACACAAGAAGGGTATTCAGCCAACATTGGTGATGGTGTTATTTCGCAAATCTTGGATGGCGGTGCAGATCGGTATCGAAGATCTTTGAAAGGGGTAATGCACACTGTCAGTTCCAGATGGGTGGTAAACGAATCTGGCTATCAATATTTGATGGCTTTTTACCGAGTGTGGGCTAGAAACCCAAGCCAGCCATTTATTGCAAAACTATGTGTTGATAATGCACCTGTTGAAGATTATGAATGCTTCTTTAGTGGTTCTCCTACGCTTTCAAGCAAAGAAGCCAAAGTCTACACAGTAACAGCAACTTTAAAAGTTAAGCCGTTGCCAGTTGATGAAGCTATGGATGACTTGATAGTGGGTGCTGGGAATGAAGCTGGTGATTTATCTGCACTATTGAATCCACTTGAAAAACTGGTGAATGAAGATTTGCCTAATGCTTTGGAGAGTTTTGATGGCTGATTATACCTCGTTCTATCTCAATAATTCAGGCGGTGTAGTGCCGCTTGAATGTGTTGAAATATCACATCCAAGTTTTTCAAAAGTTTTTCGATACGTCAAAAATGATACAGATGGGATTGTGGCTGGTGGGCACAGTTATGATTATCAACCGATGTCGATTAAGCGCAATAATGTCACCAATGATCTTGAGCAAACTTTGGCTTTAACGCTGGCTGATATGGACGACGAGCTTGCAAAAGCAGTTGCGGGAATACATGCAAGTGCATTCTCACATGTAAAGCCAGAATGTGTTTTTAAAATCTTTCGTGATGATGATCTTTCTGAGCCGATGACGCAGCTACAAACTTTAGAAATTCCGACGATTTCTAAAGACAGTACAGGCTTGGTCACTTTTGATGCGAAAGCACCAGAGCTTAATAGTGTGAAAACAGGGCGTACTTACTCAATTGAAGATTATCCGTTATTGCGGAGAGCATGATGTCTATAGATAACTTGCTAGATCGAACGTGGTCCAAAAATTACACTTGTAATGAGTTTGCGTGTGAGGCTTGGCAACAAATCACGGGTGAAAATTTAACTGGACGTTTAGAGCGGTTCTTAAACGGTTTTGGTGGGTTTGGTCAATTCTCAGAGCCAATATCACCCTGCGTTGTATTTTTTTCAAATAGCAAAAATTCCCCGACACATGTTGGGGTTTTTTTTGACAACAAGGTTTTGCATTTAACGGGGCGTGGTGTTCAGTACATGCCGCTTGAGATTGTGAGTTTAGGATTTAAAGAGGTCAGATTTTACGCATGAAAAAAGTTATTATTTGCCCCGATCCTTATAATCAAAATACTTGGTCCTCTGCTGATGTTGATGATGTCAGTGCTTATCTAAAGCAACAGTTCACTGTATTTCCGCAAAACACACGTATTTATCACAATGTAGTCGCTGTTGAGAATGATGTAACACCAGAAAACGAAGCTGGAATTAAGCATTTGCAATCGCTGGAAGGCACATTTTATGTTGTGATTTATCCAAGCTGGATTCAGTTCATCTATTACGCTGTAGTTGCAATTATGGCTGCGTATAGTGTCTATTCGATCCTCACAATGCCGAAACCTCAAAGTCAGCAACAGGGGTCATCAAATAATGAGCTGCAAGGCCGGGCAAATAGAGCGCGTTTGAAAGGGCGTATTCCAGATATTTATGGGACAGTGCGTTCGTACCCAGATTTAATTGCGGTTCCATATACATACTATGAAAATGGTATTGAAGTTGAAGAGTGTTTGATGGCAATTGGGCGCGGATTCTACCAAATTCATGACTTCAGAGACGGAGATACGCCTACGGGTGCAATTAGTGAATCAAGTGTAAGTGTTTATGATCCAAATACACCCATTACTGGCGACACAGCTTTTTATCGAATTGGTGATATTTTTAATAATTTACCTTTATCGATTAAAAAATCTGAATCAATTAATGGGCAATCGCTTAAACCGCCAAGCGATACGGTTATCAGTGATGAGGAAAGCAATGCTGGGATCTACTTCACCACTGGTGGTGTGATTAACCGAAAAAATAGTGCAATCAACTTCAGTAGTTACTTTAATCAAGGTGATGCAATTACCATTAATGGTGCAGAGTTTGGTATCGCTGATGCGATTTTATCTGGTCTCGCTACCATCAAAGAAGGTGGAATAGTCACCGTACAAAGTGATGAAGATATTAAGGATTATGATGACTACAAAGGATTGTTACTTACAGGTGCGACCTTTGAATACATCATTGCAACGACTTACCCTGAAACCGAAGAAGTTACTACAGAAAGCACATTCCGAGATTTATCGGGTCAATATGACGTAATTAGTGTTTCTCGATCTGCAAGTGGGTCTGGTTATCTATACACAATGACTTTGGACCAACCCAATAACGTAAACTTTAACTGGGATTTTGTTACACAGGATCATACGATTGCTGCGGGTATTACCTTAAATAAGTCAGCAAATGGGGTTGTGTTGGATGGAGCGTATACAGTTGAATCTGTAACTGAAAGCACTATTACATTAACCACGCCAAGTGGAATTAATAGCGACTGGTTAAAGGTTCCTGATCTACTTGGTGGTTCTACCGTTAATTTAGAATCATCCGTTGATTTGGATTTGGTTTCTGATAAATGGGTTGGCTGGTTTGATGTTGAATTTGATGATCCAACAGAGGCGATTTTTAACTTTTACTTCCCTCAGGGCCTATACAACATGACCTCAAAAGGGAAAGTAGGTGAAGGCTTTGTTGAAATCACAATTCAGTATAAGTACTTAGGCGAGTCAACGATTCACACTCGCAAGCACTATGAGTACCGAAACGGAAATAAAGACACGTTTGGGATTACGATTCGTGAAACATTACGCGGTCTTGGTACGGGTATTAGTTTCCGTATTGCCAAGACTCGACAAAAGTATGGTAATTCGCCTGTTACGGAGTGCAAAGTTAAAGATGTATTCTTGGCTGTTCAGACGCAGAAAAGCAGCTATCCAGATGTAACGGTTGTAAGAACACGGACTGTTGCCACCGATGGTGCTTTATCTGTAAAGGAACGCAAAGCAAATTGCTTGGTGACTCGAAAATTGCCTGTGGATGGTACTGGCCCATTGGTTGCTACTAAGGATGCAGGACAAGCTTTAATAAACATGGCACTAGATCCATACATTGGGCGACGTTCTGTAACAGAGTTAGATATTGATCAGATCAAATCTGAGCTTCAGGAAGTTCAATCTTATTTCGGATCTCCAGTGGCTACAGAGTTTTGCTATACATTTGATGATGAAAATCTGAGTTTTGAAGAGCAGGCGGGCATGATTGCGAGTGCTGTTTTTTGCGAAGCGATGCGTTTTGGAAACAAGCTCAGATTGAAGTTTGAGAAGCCACAAGAAAACTCTGTTCTGCTGTTTAATCATCGCAACAAAGTCATCGGCTCTGAAGTCAGGACTTTTAAGTTTGGTATTGATAAAGACTATGATGGGGTAGAGCTTGAATATACATCGCCATTCGATGATAAACTTGTGACATATTCAGTTCCGCCGAACGTGACTTTAAATAATCCACTTAAAATCAAAACTTCGGGGATTCGCAATGATGCTGTAGCTAAAACTCGCGCATGGAGAGAGTGGAATAAGTTACTACATCAAAACGTTAATTGTGAATTTACAGCATTAGATGAGTCTGAGTTGTTGATTCGTAATGACCGCATTCTTGTTGCTGATAATACGAGTATTGAAACGCAAGATGGCGAGATCATAGCAATTGATGGATTGATCCTAACCTGTTCGCAAAATGTTGATTTCGTTGGTGGTGAGCAATATTACTGTCAATTGCAGATGCAAAACGCAACTGTTGATGTGGTTGAATGCGTTGCGGGTGAATTTACGAATCAGATCATTCTGACTAGACCGCCTTTGCATCCGCTTGTTGTTGATCCTGATCGTTATGTAAAGACTTTATATAGAGTTGTCAAAGCTGCTGATACATCAAAAGATGTGTTTATGCTCAGTGAAATGACACCCAATGACCAGATGACCAACAAACTCACATGTATTAACTACGATGATCGTTATTACCAGAATGATCATGATTTTATTTAAATTTAATTAACTCTATAACCGCCGATCCAAGGCGGTTTTTTATTGCTTGGAGAAAGGGCAATGGCTGATATTGTTACTAAAGAAGATCTTGAGAATGCAAGTATCGACGCTAAAGATTTAGGGGAGTGTGTAAATGGAAATGAAACGGGTATTATTACTCCACGTTTAGGTGATCCGTACCCAACATTGCCAGCGGCAATTGCATCAGTAGAAAATAAAGGCGGTTATATCACCATACCTAACCTAACTGCTTTGAATGCTATCGTTCCAGAATTTAATCATCAAGTAGCTAGAAACGATGAAACAGGTGATGAGTATCGTTGGGACCCGAATGCAATACCATCCGCAAAATGGGTGCCGACAGGGAAAA
>NZ_DJLC01000085.1:0-5488 GCF_002434875.1 Acinetobacter sp. UBA6526
ACTTGACTCAATTCCCATCACTCTAATTGATTTATTCATATTAATAATATGCAATGTATTTTAAATTGAGGCAATTTCCTTGACTTATATAAATAATATTAAAATGTATCATATTAAAGATTAAGAATAAGAATTTATGTCAAATAAAAGTAAAATACTTGTAGGCATCAGAGACAGTAAATTATCAAAGGCACAAACAGGTATTTTCATTGAAGAAGCTAACAAAATAGATCAGATCAAAAACAATCATATTTTTGAAATCAAGACGATTAAAACAACTGGTGATATTCATAACACCCATCGCCTTGATCGTCTTGGCGGTAAAGGCCTATTTATAAAGGAAATTGAACAACAAATAATTGATCACAGAATTGATATTGGCGTGCATTCAATGAAGGATGTTCCTGCGCAAGAAGTTCATAAGGATCTGCAAATTGTTTGTTGGATGCAAAGGCATTTTAATGATGATGCATTGCTATCGAATTCAGGAAAAAAGTTCTTAGATCTTCCCTCGGGATCTAAAATTGGTACAAGCTCAATACGCAGGCGCGCTCAGATATTAAAATTAAGAAAAGATTTAGTCGTAAGTCTTTTAAGAGGAAACATTGATACACGTATAAAACAATTACATGCAAAAAAGTATGATGCTATTATTCTAAGTCTTGCAGGGTTACAAAGATTAAATTTAGAGAGTAATGTAACAGAAGTTTTGAATCAGGATGATTTCTCACCCGCTGCTTGTCAAGGTGTTGTCGGAATACAAGCACACAAAGAAAACAACTTCATTAATCTTTTTTCAAAATTAAACAACGCAAATACCCAAATTGAGTGTTTGGCTGAAAGAAAAATATTAAAAATTATAAATGCAAATTGTAATAGTCCAATTTCCGTTGTTTCAAAAATAATAAAAAATGAAATTGAAATCAAAGTACAATTTCTGAATCATTTTGGTATCAATCTATTCTCTGAAACCTATAGAGGTTTAAAAAATAATTATGACCAACTATCTGAAACTATAGGTAATGAAATTATGAACGAGCTTGGTAAAAAACAAATTCAACAATTAAATAATTTAGAAAATGATTTTGATTACACGCCCACATGAAGAGGCCAAAGTTCTTGAAAAAGAATTTTTAAAGAACGGCAAAAAGAGTACAATTGACTCACTTATACATTTTAGATTTCAGTTTAAAAAAATAGCATTTGATAAGAATATTCTTTATTTAATTTCAAGCCCTCAAGCTGTAAAAGTAATATCAAAATACAAAAAAAAATATAGCCAGCTTTTAATTGAAGGAAAATTTATTGTTGTTGGAAAAAAGGTTGCGGCTGAGTTAAAAAAAATTGCTCCTTTAAACATTATAAAAGTGACAAAAGACAGTAAAGATATGACAACATTCTTACTTTCTCAAAGACAATCTAAAAACAACTATAAAAAAATAGCATTTATTTCTGGAACAATTTTTAATAAAGAGTTCGTTCAAAATTTGAGAAAAAATGAAATAGAAATCAAAAGAAAAATTATTTACACGACCTTGAGTAAAAAAAATTTCGCAAAAAACACGGTCAAATTATTTAACCAAAGAAAAATTAGTTACGTCGTTTTATTTTCAAATTACACAGCTAAGGTTTTTTTAAAATTAATAAAATTGAAAAATTTACAGGATAAGGTGAGTAATATTCCTGTTGTTTCAATAAGCAAAAGAGTTGATACGATTCTAAAAAGAGAGCACTTATTTAAACAAACTTTTGTATCAAAAAAACCCAACCAAAAATCTCTTATCGATAAAATAATTGTTTTGAGTAAGTAATAATTTGAAAAATGGCTGTTTTTAAGGGATTAATATAATTGAGATGTGTCATTTATGCATCAGCATTTTATCAGAATAGATTGAAAATAAACGTTATAATTATTTGACTTATTAATATTATTTAAGTTTAATTGAGATGTTTTAGATCAAAGGGCATAGCTGTAGCTGTGTCTTTTATGTACTAAACGTTTGTATTTATTTAAGGGGAATAAATTATGAGACCAAATATAATTAAGATAACTTTTTCTTCTGCACTAATCTATGCGCTAACATTTTTTGGAAATGCATTTGCAGCAGAATTAAATTTTCCAGGTTTCACTGGAACAGCTAATCACACTGTTACTTCAGGTATCAGTATGAGAGCAGCGGATTACGATTGTCAATTATACACAGGATATACTTACACAGAGTCATCTATATCATCTGGACTAAAAACAACTACTAGAGGTAATGGTGAAGGTTGTGCGATGACAGACTCGACACCTAAATGGACTGATGCATATGGCAACTTAGCAACTAAATATAATCAGTTTCATGGTTCACAGCCAAATGGTGACGATGGAAGTTTGAACTTTGGACAAGGTAAAATCTTTGATGCTAAACAAAAAATATTTGGAAGTATTACTGGTACAACAACAGGTGGTCTCGGTATAGATGTATCATACAGTGCTTCTTATAACCCTGCATTAGATATTAATTCCCCATCTTTTAAAGCTCTAACAACTCAAGCTGAAGATGATTTCGAGCAGGACATAACATTATACGATGCGTATATAACTGGTTCAGCAGAATCTCCTGATGGAAACTTTGTTGATTATCAGGTTGGTCGATTTGCAACTAACTGGGGAGAGGCTACTTTTATTCCAGTTGGTGCTAACGGATTAGTAACCAACGCTCTTGATCTCTCTAAGTTGAGAGGACCTGGGGCCTCAATTCGTGAAGCATTGATGCCAACTGAACAAGTTACATTGAGCACTCAAGTTGATGGTGTATCTTTTGAGGCTTACTATCAGTTTGGTGCAGAACAAGTTCAAGTAGATCCATCAGGTACTTATTTTGGTAGCGATATTGTTGGAGAAGGTTCTAGCAATCTAATCGTAGGTGGAGCATATGACTTCGAAGTTCAGGGTGGAAGCGCATGTGCTTTCTCACAACAAACCGGCGTTACTTGCGATGCAACATCAGTTGCGAATTCTAGAACTCGTGCAAACACGGTTTTAAATACACTCGCCACTGCATTCGGTGAGTTAGCTTCAAACGCTACCGGACTAACCCTCGCAAATACACAATTTGGAATTACAACAATGGGTAGTGATTCTGGAAATAATGGTCTTGGCTCTGACTTATCAGATAATAAAGTATTAATTGCCGGTAGTGCTGCATTAGGAATTGACGCAGGATCAAACACTGCGGCTTCAACTTTAACGGGAGCTGGTACTGAAATTTTGTACACTGCTGGAGCGGCTGGATTTGCAGCAAGCATGGCTGTTGAAGCAGCTAAGACTGTTAAAGGTGATCTATCGAGAGCTGGCATTGAGCCATTACCTGCTGCACAGAAACATGTATACGCTGATGATGGCGGTGAATTTGGAGTTCGTTTTGGCACTTACCTTGATGATGTAGGAACGGGCGTAGACTTAAACTTCTATTTCGCAAACTATCACAGTAAAGCTCCTTATATTCGTTTCACTGGTATGCAAAACATGTTCGCAGGTGACTACTATGCACTTTACAGAGCAACCGTAACAGACCACTTTGGTTTTTATGATGGCGGTGCATTAAACGCAATGGCAGGTTCACTTGAAGCTACTGGAGGTGACACATTATATACTGCAATTAAAGATACAGCATATGGTGGAACAGTTTGCTCTGCAGTATTCGGTGGCGCAGCGGGCGCGGGAGCTTTGAATACAGCATCTGGTGGTGAGTTATCATTAACGAAATACACAATTTCAGATCAACAAAAAGCCCTTTATATGGATAGAACTTTTGGTACATCTATTTCTGGTGAGCAAGCTCTTGTGCATAACTCTGCAGTTTGTCAGGCAACTGCTGCAGGATCTGACGCTTTATCGGGAGGTAATGGTACAATACATGATACTAACTTTGCGATGGAATTAACAGCTGCAACTATACTTGGAGCGATCACACCTTTGAACTCAATGGAATATCAATTTATTTATCCAGAAGATAACCAAATTATAGGTGCTAGCTTTAGTACAAATGTTGGTTCAACGACAGTACAAGGTGAGGTGTCGTTAAGAAATGACTTCCCTCTTGCAACTCCTGCATCAAGTCAAATTAACCAAATAGCAGATGCAAGTGGTGCAACTCAAATGTTAAACTGGCTTGCGTATACTGGTATTAATGGACTTGGCACAAACTCCAATAGAGCTTTAGCCACTGACGCAGACGATGATACAGGTGACCAACTGCAAGCTATATTGTGGGCAACACAGACTGGAACTGATGTAGCACTGGGTGATGCAAATGCATATGAAAATGCCGTAAGGGATTTTAAGCGGTCATCTTTACCAGCAATTTCTGAGGCGACAGTGAAAGCTGGAAATTATAACAGTACAGCGTTCATTGAGTATGACGTGCTCAGTGTTGATATAGGTACAACCACTTCTTTCACAGCATCTGATCCAGTGACAGTTGGTTTAGGGGCTGACTCAGCTGCTCTTTTGACTGAAATAGCAATGGTACAGATTAATGATCTTAACAATACCAATGGTTTTGTTTCGCGAGGCGGTTACTCTGCAAGTGGTGACAGCTCAGAAAAATGTAAAGGAGCTGTTGGTTCATCTTTATCACCAACTGCTGGAACAGGAAGTGTTGCTAATTTAGGTGCTTCAATTTATGACGGCCTTTTTGGTAATGGTGGATACTGTGAAGATCAACCTGGTGCGGATGAGCGTTCATTCTCATATAGGATTGTTGGTACTGCCAATTATAACAATTTCAACAATTCAAAGTGGACTATGAGTCCTAACTTTGCCTTTGCACATGATCCGCATGGGTTCGGACCAACATCTCTAGGTGGATTTGTTGAAGATAGAATGTCCTTATCTCTTGGTGTTAACTTTGCCACTGGTGGTACATCAGTCGGTCTAAGTTATACTGACTACATGGGTGATGAGAACGTTGGTAACGGAACTGATAGAGACTATCTAACAGCATCAGTTTCACACGCATTTTAATTTAGGGAGAGGAATAAAATGAATAAAATGAATATAAAAAACCTAATTATATCTGTTGTTGTAGCACTTGGCTTTACAGTGACTTCTTCAGTCGCTGACGGTCATAAGTACACAGTGGATAGTTCTAACTACACTGAATATACAGATATGTTATCTCCAGGGCAGATAACAATGTTCTCGGCTTATCCTGAAACATATAAAATTCATGTATACGAGAATAGTGGTGCATGTCAGATACCGCCTGAGATTAAAGCAATATCTCAGACAAATGGTACATTAATAAATGATAACGAAGGTTTTGAAGTTGCAAATATGGGCCAAGTTCCTTTTCCAAACCCAACAGAAGCTCAACATTTTATTTGGAACATGAGATTGAGTTCAAGTTTAGTTTCTTCTGTGTTCCGTGTTGCTACTTCAACTAACGTACAAGCTGATGGATCAATAATTATCGGTCAGCAAGAAACAAATATTGTG
>NZ_DJLC01000127.1:0-143 GCF_002434875.1 Acinetobacter sp. UBA6526
GGTGATACATTCCTTGGTGGTGAAGACTTTGACAACGCATTGATCGAATTCTTGGTTGAAGAGTTCAAGAAAGAGCAAAGCGTAAACTTGAAGAATGATCCACTTGCGTTGCAACGTTTGAAAGAAGCTGCTGAAAAAGCAAA
>NZ_DJLC01000127.1:468-13300 GCF_002434875.1 Acinetobacter sp. UBA6526
GAAAAAGCAAAAATTGAGCTTTCTTCTTCTAATGCAACTGAAATCAACCTTCCATACATCACAGCTGATGCGACTGGTCCTAAACACTTAGTGATCAACGTAACTCGTGCAAAACTTGAAGGTTTAGTTGCTGACTTAGTTGCTCGTACGATTGAGCCTTGCCGTATCGCGCTTAAAGATGCTGGTCTTTCGACTTCTGAAATCTCTGACGTAATCTTGGTCGGCGGTCAGTCTCGTATGCCAATGGTTCAACAGAAAGTTCAAGAATTCTTCGGTAAAGAACCGCGTAAAGACGTGAACCCTGACGAAGCTGTAGCGATTGGTGCTGCGATTCAAGGTGCGGTATTGTCTGGTGACAAAAATGACGTTCTTTTATTAGACGTAACACCTTTAACTTTAGGTATCGAAACAATGGGCGGCGTATTAACTCCGATCATTGAGAAAAACACCACGATTCCTGCGAAGAAATCTCAAGTGTTCTCTACTGCTGCTGACAACCAACCAGCTGTAGACATTTCGGTTTACCAAGGTGAACGTAAAATGGCTCAACAAAACAAATTGTTGGGTAACTTCCAATTAGGCGATATCCCACCTGCTCCGCGTGGCGTACCGCAAATTGAAGTATCATTCGACATTAACGCTGACGGTATCTTAAAAGTATCTGCAAAAGATAAGAGCACTGGTAAAGAGCAGTCAATTCAGATCAAAGCAAACTCAGGTTTGTCTGATGCTGAAATCGAAGCAATGATCAAAGATGCTGAAGCAAATGCTGAAGAAGATCGTAAGTTTGAAGAACTTGCTAAAGCACGTAACGAAGCTGATGCATTAATTTCAAGCTCACAAAAAGCGGTTAAAGATCTTGGTGAACAAGTAACTGCTGAAGAAAAAACTGCGGTTGAAACTGCGGTTTCTGAACTTGAAGCAGCAACAAAAGAAAATGATGTTGATGCAATCAAAGCGAAAACTGAAGCGTTACAAAACATCTTGATGCCTATTACACAACGTGCTTATGAGCAAGCTCAACAAGCAGGTGGTGGCGCTGAAGGTTTTGATCCAAATGCATTCCAAGGTGGTGATGCAGGTCAACAACAAAAAGCGGACGACGGTGTCGTAGATGCTGAGTTTACTGAAGTAAAAGATGACAAAAAATAATTTGTCTCTTTAAAAAAACCGCGCTTATGCGCGGTTTTTTATGCTTTAAGATTAATCACTTTGATCAAAATACAACTCACCCAAAATCGGCATAAACAAAGGGATTACACCACAGGCTTTAATTTCTTCAATAAACTCAGGAATATTCACCCCTGGCAATAGCTGAGGTGGTGCATCAATCGGCGTGACCATCGTATCCCAATGACATGGAATGATATATTTCGGCTTCAATAGCCTCACAACGTCTTTGACATAGTTAGGGCGATATTTCCGCCCAATCGCACATAAACACACAATATCAGCTTGCTTCGCTTGTAGCTCCTGCTCAATAAAATCCGCCGAATCAATATGTACAATGCTTAAATGTCCTGTATCAATCCACCAATTAAATACCTGTCCATGCTTCAAATGGTGAAACTTAGGTGGATAAGGCGGAGGTATGGTCATATCTCCCGGTAATGGAACACGACCAAACAAGGCCTTACCATGAATGGACGGCAAACCAACAACGTGCCATTTGCCACAATTAATAATTTCTCTCCCTTTTGTTTGAAGCATTTGCTGTTCAGATAACCCTGCTGAGCGTGCATACATCATGGCAGCCTGAGAACCAATTAAGCGTGCTCCTGTTTGTTTACAAACCTCAGGTGCATCGAGAATATGATCATAATGTGCATGACCAATCAGCACATCATCGGCATGAGGGATATATTTGTGGACTAAAGAAGGATCACTCAATAAGGGCTGCGTAAAGGTCTGTCTTAAATTCGGACGACTGATAAATGGATCTAAAACCAAAGTACGATACTGATCTGAAAGGATAAATCCAGCAGTTCCCAAATATTTGATTTTTAAATTTTTAACGTTTGCCTCAGCAGGAGAATCTGCTGTCCATGCAGTATCAGGCGCTTTCAGTAAATATTTCAGCATCTCTATCCCTTGAATTTCTTTTGTATCTTCTGTTATTGCTTTTTAATATCCAAAATGCATCTGTATTTTTCAGTATCGCCCTATTTTGCTATATTGATTTAGATTGCTTATATTTGAACATATCTTCACCTTTAGAATAATCTTTATTCTATGTCGAGAAAAACAAAATAAAATGATTCGTTTTTTTACTATTCTTGGACTGGTATTTTTTCTGTTATGGTCAGGCTATCAGACGCATCAACATCCGCAACTCAAGTTCAATTCACTTTTAGATCGTATTACTCATCCTTTTGATACACGTTTGCGTTATAGAATCGTTGATGTTGATCCTCGTTTTAAACTCACAACAGAACAAGTGAAACAACTGAGCATGCAAGCCACACAAATTTGGAAAGATGGAACTGGTCAAGATTACTTCGTCTATGCTCCAAATGCACAATTAGCTATCCATTTTATATACGATGAGCGTCAAATCGAAAGTGAACAACGCCGAGAACATTTGAGCCAACTCGAAACAGGTCAACGACAATGGCTGGATAAGAAGCAACGGCTTGATCAAACTGAACAGGAAATTCTGAATAATAAACAGTTTCTCGATTTAAAACAGCAACAACTCAATCAACAAATTCAGCAATATAATCAAGAGCAACTGACCGCCCAGCAACGCCCTGCATCCATAGTTGATCGGGACTATTTTCAACGAAGACAACAGGCCTTACAGGACAATATTCAACAAGTACAGCAAGAAATCACCCAATACAATCAGAAAATTAGCACTTTGAATCAGCAAGTTGATGAGTTAAATCAATTAAACCAACAGCTTGATCAGTCGGTTCATCAATATAAACAACGCTTTCAACCACATTTATTTCATAAAGGGTTATTTAATGGTAGAGAAATTCTAATCTATGAATTTGAATCCGAAGATGATCTACGCTTAACGCTCGCGCACGAGTTAGGTCATGCTCTTGGGCTACAACATGCAAATGATCCAACCGCGCTCATGTACCCATTAATGAAAGATCAAAATGCTGAAAATTTTAGCCTGACCCAAGCTGATCGTGAGCTTTTAATCAACAGATAGCATGGATAAAAGTGAAAGCTTTAACTAAAAAGTGAAGTATTTCTCACTCTTTCTTTTATTTACAAAAAAACAACAAAAGTGATTTTTATTGATTTTCTCCCACTCCTCTACACTTTTAGCCAATCAATAAACTACAAGATTTTGATCTATATCATTTTATTTAGAATAAAAAGACATAATATACTCCATCTCAGTTTTATTTTGTTGTGTTATTCACAGCATTCATTCTTTTATTTTATGGAAAAAAAGTCACACTTTTAAACCTTGTTTATTAAGTAGATAGCGTTTTGACGGCAAAATAATATTGCTCAAAAATAAACCTTATTTGGGGGAATTTGGCTCATGCGCAAACAAGGTTTAGCCGTTATAGTTGCATGCTTATGCATGGGTCTACCCAATCTAAGCTATGCCCAAAATGCATCACATACAGCGGGTTCACATACACATGAATCTATGCAAATGCCATTACATTACCGAATTGCAGATATTGACCCACGCTTTAATTTAGATAGTCAACAAGTTTTGGAGCTTACACAGCAAGCGGCGAAAATTTGGGAACAAGAAACAGGACAAAAAAACTTTGTTTATGATCCACAAGCTGAATTTACGATTAACTTTGTTTACGATGAACACCAACAACATAGTAAAAATCGTGTAGAGAACTTAGATCAGCTCAATCAACAACAACAACAATGGGAAAACCAAAGGCTACAACTACAACAAGTGAAAGATGAGATCCAGAAAATGACGGCGCTCATAGCAAGTAAGCAAACCCAACTGACCTCTCAGTTTCAACAATATAACGCTGATGTACAACGATTTAATCAACTTCGTTCTTCATCTAAGCAAATGGCTGATCAGCTCGCACAACGCCAACAAGAACTACAACTTCAATCAAATTCTTTAAAGCAAGAAATAGCTCAACATAAACAAAAAACTCAACAGTTAAACCAAGCAATTCAAAGCCTAAATCAAAATAATAAACAATTAGTGTTATCAGCAAATCAATTTAACAAAAACTTTCAACCTCGTTTATTTCATAAAGGCCATTTCAACGGTAAACAAATCTATATTTATGAATTTACGTCTAAAGAAGATTTACGCTTAACACTGGCTCATGAACTCGGACATGCGCTCGGTTTAGAACACACAGATGATCCAACGTCTATCATGTATCCAGTCATTCAAAAACAAAACTTACAAAAGTTTGAACTCACAAAAGCCGATCAAGAACTGGTACGTGCGATGAATTAAATAATAAGTCATCGCACGACTGTTCGTTAAACGAAATTTTTCACCAAACGGTATGTTTATTGAACAAATAAACATTTATTTTACGTGAAAAATAAAATATTAATAAATTTTCAAATTCACATAAAATACTAAAAAATTCGATATGTATAATTCAAAATAAATGACTGTGTTTCATGTAAATTTCGTCTAATTCATAATCAATACTCGAATTTATGTTCAATATTTCTATAAATCCATTTATCTTTATTTTATGGAAATATTGTATAAATTGATGAATTACTCTCTTTTCTATAAGTTTGACTACTAAACATATCTGATTAAAATACGTCCTTTTTCAATTTTATCTCCCTCTATGTACCCCTTTATTTTTATGTTGGCTACATGTTTTTTCATGCTGCTCTCTCCTTCAGCTTTAGCTAAAGTTTCTTCTAGTTCAACATCTCCTCAAATTCGCTATAGCACCGAGAATCCTTTACGCTATCGAATCGCAGAGCTAGACCCACGCTTAAATCTCAACAAACAACAAGTAATCGAGCTAAGCCAACAAGCTGCCGCAATCTGGTCAAAAGACACAGGACAAAACTATTTTGTTTATGATCCTTCAGCAACATTTGTCATAAATTTAGTATTTGATCAACGTCAGATACGCAGTATAAAACGCGCTGAGAATTTACATCAATTAGAAAAACAGCAACAAATTTGGCTCGATCAGAACCAACAATTACAGATACTTAAACAGCAACTGCGCTATGCTGATACACAATTAGAATTACAAAAAACCGAATACCAAGCACAAGCGAAATCCTATCAAACCGCTATAGAACAACTGAATGCTGCTCACTCTAAAAAGACATTGGCAAAAAAATTGCAAAAGCAACAACACGCACTTGAAAGTCAAAGCCAGCTTTTACAAGCACGTATCTATGATTACAATCTAAAAGTGCAACAACTTCAAAAACAATCGGAAAAATCTAATCAATTACGTCAGCAACTCGTTCAGTCAGTCGATAAATTTAACCAGACATTTAAGCCACAAGTACTCCATAAAGGACAGTTTGATGGTAAGCAGATTTTTATTTATGAGTTTTCATCACTGGATGATCTACGCCTCACTTTAGCTCACGAGTTTGGTCATGCTTTAGGTCTGAAACATACTCAAGACCCAAAATCTTTAATGTATCCAAGAATTAAAGAACAGGATGCAAAAGACTTTCAGCTGACCAATACCGATTTAAAACTGTTAGGCTTAGCTGACTAAATTTAGTAGATAAATCAACTAAATTATAGAGATGATGTTTTTAAACTTAGGTAACAAGAATGGGTCGCTTATTTTGTTTTTTTCATGCTATTGTGTTGATAAAACATCATCTTAGTCTTAATGGAGAACAACATGAGTTACTATCATATTCTCATCGAAGTGAGCGACCATATCAGTACGATTGAGCAAACTCGTGATGTTGAAATCATGGACATTCAAGACATTAGTCCATATCTCCATTCTATTTTAATTCCTTATTTCAACGAGCAAGAGGTTGAGCTTGAGGATGAAAATGTTGGTTATGATGAAATTCTACATTTAGAAGTAAAACAAACTTTATTACCGATTGAACACTTGATTGAAGAAGAACAAAAACAACTCCCAAGCGATACTGATGTCACTATTTCAGCTTATGAAATCTTTAATGATCGCGATCTAAGCCAAGATGTGACTGCAGTCATTTTTGATATTTTAGAAGCAGTTAAACTCGACGCTGCACCTTAAAATAAAAAGGTCTGCTTCTGCAGACCTTTTTTATCATCACTTAGATTTATTGCATCATTTCTTTTGCCTGTTCTTGGCGGAAAGCTTGCAAGATTTGTTGTCCTGCACGCCCTGTTGGATTTAAGCCTAAACGAGTTTGTTCTTGGCGAATCGCTTGACGACTTTTATCACCAATCAATCCATCTACAGCACCAATATCGTAGCCACGTTTAATTAAAAACTGTTGAATTTCACGACGTTCCGCACGAGAAGTCCCTGCATCATCGGTTGGCCAAGCCGTTAAAAATGGTGTCCCACCTTTCAAACGATCTGATAAATGTGCAATCGCTAAACCATAACTTTCTGCTGCATTATAGCTGTAAATCGCGTCAAAATTTTTAAATACCAAAAAGACTGGCCCACTTGCTCCTGCTGGCGCAATCAATCCCGCTGGTGTACTGCCAGATAAATTTCCTTGAATTAAAGCGGTGCCATCTGCGCGCGTTACCCCTTGTGCAATCCAATGATTTAATGATTTTTTATTACGACGACTTTCGCCTGAAATCGACATCCCTTGTGGAATTTTTACCTCGAAGCCCCAAGGCATTCCCGTTTGCCACCCTGCTCTTTTTAAAAAATTCGCTGTCGATGCCAATGCATCTGTGGTACTTGAAACCAGATCACGGCGACCGTCACCATCAAAATCAACCGCTAAACGCTCATAAGTTGATGGCATAAATTGGGTATGCCCAAATGCACCCGCCCACGAACCATATAATTGATCTTGTGTTAAATCACCGCGTTGTAAAATACGCATCGTCGCAAAGAATTCACTACGGAAATAACTTTGACGGCGACCTTCACAACTCAAAGTACTTAGTGCTTGTAATAAAGGATATTTACCAGAAATATCACCATAGTTACTTTCCACACCCCAAACGGCCACAACCGTTTCAGCAGGTACACCATAGGTCTGCTCTATCCGTCGAAGCACATCACGATGTTGTGCAAGTTTTTGCTGTCCAGCTTGAACACGCTCGTTATCAACCAGACCCGATAAATAGTCCCAGATCGCCGTAGAAAACTCAGGCTGATAATTTAATTTATCAATGACGGAATAATCAGGCGTTAAATTTTGCGTGTAACGATCATAAGTCGCACCCGATACGCCAGATGAAATGGCTTGGGAACGCAAATTGGCAATACACGCTTGGAAATTTGAGTTTGGTGAATAAGTACTGTTAGATAGTGCTGTTGTTGTCGGCGTTGACATCGTTGCACCATTAATAACAAGCTCTGCATGAGCTTGGTTGAAAAAAGCAAATAAGGCAGTGCCTAGAAAAAAAGAAAAATGTTGTTTCATGTCTAAAACCAGAATTTTTAAATTTAAATTTCTCCCTCACCATAACATGCCACTCCCAGATGTATAGTTTGGAAACGTAAATTTGAATTCATTTCTTGTCTTTTAAATTTAAAACACAAGTTTTAAATTCATAATTCGATCTAATTTTTAAATTCAAAATAAAACACATCACTTTTTTAAATTCAAAACAACACTCAACCACCACTCGCACTTTAACTTCAAAGACCAAGCTGATAACACTCATGCTTTTGAATTCAAAAAATCAACCTCTTTTAAATTCATTTCAATTTAGCCAAAACATGAAAAACAATAGATTGTTTTTTAATTCCTTATATTTCAAAATACTAAGATTAGTTAAGGAGTTACCCACAGATGAAAGTTTAAATTCAAAAACACCCCCTATTTTTAAATTTAAAACTGCAAGCTTAGAAAGCCAACTTATTTGAATTCAAATTTAGGGTTGTATTTTAAATTCAAAATTACAAATAAAAGTTACTCACAAGCTCAATTCTCCATACTTTTTAAATTTAAAAATACATAGCCACAGTCAGGCTAGTTTTAAATTCAAAATAATCACACATAAAAAAAGCTTAATGAAGTTAACCCCACTAAGCTTTTATTCAACGCTAGCTATAGCTAATCAATCAAACTCAATACAGGACATTTAAAAGGAGCCTTACTCCCTTTACCCTGTACTGCTCTATAAGTCAGTGCTTTTAAATTATGGCGATGCGGTAAATTTTCAGGCAATACAATATCCCAAACCAAGCCCAAATTGTTTAAAGCATTTAAAGCCCACCAGCCAGGATCAGGTTGATTCTCATAGATCCCCAAAATTGCTGATTCAGGATAAGCATGATGGTTGTTATGCCATGATTCACCCATGGTAATATAAGAAGCCCATTTCACATTATGTCCTTGAACCGCAGCACCCACCACCTCATTGTCCATTTCTCCATGATTATGAGCAAAATAACCAATCAACCAATGCCCCGTCACAGAAACAACAATACGCGCAGAAATCCCCCAAATGACCCATGCAAAACCACCACAAATAAATAAAAGAATTGCCAATGGAAGCTGTTGCATCATCCACGTTCTTTCCATAAATTGATAAATCCAATTATCTTTCAAATGAGATTCAGGCCTAAACACAGGTGGATGCTTTAACTTAAGGTCACAATGTAATTGCCACCAACCATCCTTGATAATACGTTCACCATGGCGTAAATAAGAATGGCATTGCTTTTGTCTTTGTGCCCAGTCTCTTAAGTCATGGGTATGCACCATCCCAAATGGTCCAGCCAAGCCAACCAATACACCTAGATGAACTAAAAAATATTCTAGCCATTTTGGGCACTTATAGCTGTCATGAATCAATTTACGATGCATTCCCAAAGAATGTCCAAAACACAAAGTAAAAGCAGTCGTTAATATAAATACCAATAGTGCATCCAAAGAAAAAGTTAACGCACCACCAATCAATGCAATCACCAAATGACTAAATACCCATAACGATTTTAAAGGTGACCACCGTACCTCACCATCCATCGCACTGGTTAAAGGGCTCTGCATTTTTATTCGAGCAATTTCAATTTTTTCAGACATCAAACCCTCCCACAGGCTTAGCCAACTTTTTTATTTAGAATCTTTTTTATCTATTTGTTATAGCGATTATCCCAAAGTAAGTAACTCACTGTTTTCTTTTATACAATTCCAAATAAAACAACTCAACATCAACCACACACAGAATAACAACTCAGGTCGGTTTTAAAGTCAAATCAGACCTTTTATTTTAAATTCAAAATCCACAATCAAGTTATCCACAACCCTTATTTCTCAGATTTTTAAATTTAAAAATCAATCTGCAATAAAAAAAACGATCCGAAGATCGCTTTTTACGGCATTGTGGATAAGTTTAGAGACTCATATCAGCCGTCAATGCTAAAGGTACAGGTAAAATCTGTGCTAATTGACGGCATAGACCTGTTAAATCATCCGAATTATTCGGCATCAAGGTAATATGGCCTAACTTGCGCCCAGTACGTTCTGACTTATTATAGAGATGTAAATGTGCACCTTGTAGCGCTAATACATCTTCAGATTTTGGATGTTGACCAATAATATTGATCATCACTGTTGGGCGAACCACATCGGTTGAACCCAAAGGTAAACCAGCCACAGCACGGATATGATTTTCAAATTGCGAACAAATCGCACCTTCGATCGACCAATGACCTGAGTTGTGTACACGACATGCCATTTCATTGGCATATAAACCTTGCTCAGTCACAAATAATTCGAGTGTAAGAACACCGACATAATTTAAGTGGTTCAACAAACGGGTAATATAATCTTGCGCAACAGGTTGCAGATCTGTGCTATTTGGCGCAGGTACAATCGAGTGTGACAAGATCCCATTATGGTGGTGGTTTTCAGCGAGTGCCCAAGTTTTGACATCACCATCTTGACCACGAACCGCAATAATCGAAACTTCACGACTGAATTTCACAAAACTTTCAGCGATCAAGCTTTTCGCTGGACCAAGTTCAGCCCACGCTGTATCAATCTGATCTTCTGAACGAAGCACAAATTGACCCTTGCCATCGTAGCCACCTGTCACCGTTTTCAGCACGATTGGTAAACCTAGATCAGCCACCGCTTGTTTTAAGCTATCTAAACTATCCACAGCACGATACGGCGCAACAGGAATATTCAATTCATCAAATAAAGATTTCTCAGCCAAACGATTCTGAGCAGTTGCCAAAGCAAGGCGAGGAGGGTGCAGCGTCTTGGTTTGTGTCAAAACATCTACATCAGCCACAGGGGTATTTTCAAACTCAAGGCTGAAAACATCCGCACTGGCAATAAAATCCTGTAAACCTTGCTCAGTTTTGCTTGAAAAAACTGGACCTAGAATCGCAGCTGGGCATTCAGTTTCCGCTTCAAAAAAGCTGCATTGAATATTAAACGGTAACGCTGCTTGCGCCATCATGCGTCCAAGCTGACCGCCACCAAAAATGCCAATGGTTTTATTCATGATCAGCTCCGTTAAACTTGACCAGGAATGTTATTGCCTGACACTTTTTCGGTTTGAGCAGTACGGAAGTCAGCAACATTTTTAGCAATTTCAGGACGCGTTAAACCTAAGATTTGCGCTGCCATAATCGCAGCATTGGTCGCACCTGCTTGGCCAATCGCTAATGTTCCTACTGCAATACCAGCGGGCATCTGTACGATTGAAAGCAATGAATCAACGCCATTTAAAATCGAAGATTTAACAGGAACACCAAGTACAGGTAAGTCAGTTTTAGCTGCACACATACCTGGTAAATGCGCTGCACCGCCAGCACCCGCAATAATCACTTGAATACCACGGTCACGTGCTGTTTCAGCATATTCAAACAAACGATCTGGTGTACGGTGTGCAGAAACCACTTCAGCTTCGAAAGGTACACCCAATTGTTTGAGCATATTTGCAGTATGTTCGAGTGTTGCCCAATCTGATTGAGAACCCATGATAATCCCGACTAAAGGTTGGCTATCTGTTGCGACCGCATTCATTGGCTTTTCCAAAACATGATAAAAATAGAGAAGTATCTCGACTTGCGCCAAGCACGAAGGAAGAAATTGGCAAATATTATAGCGTTTTTTTCAATCATCCCCAACAAAAGAACGCTGCGAATGATGTTGAATCAAATTAGCTTTGATTGCGGAAAACAAAGTAGACACAGCCCAATAGACAGAACATCGCCCAGACGTAATCTAGCTTGAATGGTTGTTTGAATAGAAAAATCATAAAGGGGACGAAGACGATCAGCGTTACCACTTCTTGGGTGATTTTCATCTCACCCAAACTCCAGCCATTTGCATTGAGCAGTTTGGTTGCTGGAATCATAAAACTATATTCAAGTAGGGCAATACTCCATCCAAATAAAATGGCTTGCCAAAGAGGTGCATGATGCAAAAATTTTAAATGCCCGTACCATGCTAAAGTCATAAAACAATTGGAAATGATAAGGAAACATAGCGCTATAAGAGTCGGACTCAATTGTATTTACTCTAAAAATTTTGTAGTAAAATCCATTTTTGAATAAGATTTGAGAAGCACAAGAATTATGAAAAAGTTATTTCTATTAACTATTCTACTGTTTTCGATGAGCAAAAACCACGCGATAGAATTAGATTTAGATAACCAAAATGAAGCTTTATCTGATTTAGCAAACATGTTCTATAGTGAAAAAAATGACCCTGTATATCGTTTTGAATCATTAGATCCTCAAAAACTAGATTATTCTTTAGAAAGTTTAAAATTTATCGATAAATATTTGTCAGATTTAAATAAAAATAATTTAGATCAAATCTCTGATGACCAAAGATTTAAAACTATTCTACGTACAGGTGCATATGTAGGAGAAACGATCAGAAAAAATGATAAAAATAGAAATTGGTATTGGGTTGATTATGAGACAGCTAAGGAGTTAAATCCTGAACTTTTTAATAATTTGGATCACTCAATTGAACTTGCAGCAATACTAACAGATGGTGAACGTTTCATCTTTCCATTGAATAAAGTTGTTAAATTTCTAAAAAATGGTGAAGAGGATAGCTTATATTTTTTTGCGACTACAACGATGAAATTTTAGCACTTCTCGCTTAAATTTTAAGTGAAAAAACAACAACGAATTTTGACTATCTTTTCACTGCAAGCCTTGCTATCGTTGCGATTGATTTTTATTGATAATGACAAATACAGACACCAAGTTGTGCTGTATCAAAAGCAGTGGAGTAGGCGAGTTATGCATCTGCATATTTTGGGTATTTGTGGCACATTTATGGGGTCTCTGGCTCTATTAGCACGAGATTTAGGACATAAAGTCACAGGTTCAGATGCCAATGTTTATCCGCCAATGTCTACCCAACTCGAAAATGCAGGCATTGAACTGATGCAGGGCTACGATCGTAGCCATTTACAACCTCATCCTGATCTCGTGATTGTCGGTAATGCCATGAAACGCGGCATTGATGCCGTTGAATACATGCTTAATGAAGGTCTACCTTATATTTCAGGCCCGCAGTTCTTGGCTGACCATGTTTTACAAGGCAAACATGTACTCGGTGTTGCTGGTACTCATGGTAAAACCACAACGACCACGATGTTAGCTTGGGTACTCGATCAAGCAGGTTTAAATCCTGGATTTTTGATTGGTGGCGTACCGCTTGGTTTTAGCGAAAGCGCACGTTTAGGTGGTGGCAAATACTTCTGTGTAGAAGCAGATGAATATGATTCTGCGTTCTTTGATAAACG
>NZ_DJLC01000127.1:13622-14155 GCF_002434875.1 Acinetobacter sp. UBA6526
TGATTCTGCGTTCTTTGATAAACGCTCTAAATTCGTTCACTATCATCCTAAAACTGCGATTTTAAATAACCTTGAATTTGACCACGCTGACATTTTTGATGATCTTGCTGCAATTCAAAAACAATTCCATCACCTCGTGCGTACCATTCCAAGTGAAGGCTGTATTATTGCGCCAATCACTGAAACTAATATTGATGAAGTACTGGAGCAGGGTTGTTGGACGCCTGTAGTTCGTACTAGCCTTGAGCCAAATGATCAAGCGGCTTTATCTGCTGAACTGATCAGTGCCGATGGTAGCCACTTTAAAGTATTAGAACAGGGCAACGTGGTTGGTGAAGTACAGTGGAATATGACAGGACAGCATAGTGTTGCGAATGCATTGGCAACGATTGCAGCGGCTCAGCATGTCGGTGTTAGCCTTGAGCAAGCTTGCGAAGCCTTATCTAACTTCGGTGGTGTGAAGCGTCGCATGGAGCTTTTGGGAACGGTTCGTGGTATTGAAGTCTATGATGATTTTGCCCATCACCCAACTG
>NZ_DJLC01000021.1:0-626 GCF_002434875.1 Acinetobacter sp. UBA6526
CATTTGCTCGTGGTTTGAAGCCTATCGTGATTATCAACAAAGTTGATAAACCAAGCGCGCGTTGTGACTGGGTAATCGATCAAGTATTTGACTTGTTTGACAACCTTGGCGCGACTGACGAACAGTTAGACTTCCCAATCGTTTATGCTTCTGGCTTACGTGGTGTTGCTGGTCCAGCTCCTGAAGAGTTGGCAGAAGACATGACTCCGTTGTTTGAAACGATCGTTGATATCGTTGAACCACCAGCGGTAGACGTTGATGGTCCATTCCAAATGCAGATTTCATCACTTGACTATAACAGCTTCGTGGGTGTTATCGGTGTTGGTCGTATTCAACGCGGTTCAGTAAAATTAAATACTCCTGTTACTGTAATTGATAAAGATGGCAATACACGTAATGGCCGTATCTTAAAAATCATGGGTTACCATGGTTTAGAGCGTGTAGATGTTGAATCAGCATCTGCTGGTGATATCGTATGTATTACAGGTATCGATGCACTTAACATTTCTGACACAGTTTGTGATCCGAAAAATGTTGAAGCTTTACCAGCATTGTCTGTAGATGAACCAACTGTATCTATGACATTCCAAGTAAACAACTCTCCGTTTGCTGGTAAAGAAGGTAAG
>NZ_DJLC01000021.1:936-5301 GCF_002434875.1 Acinetobacter sp. UBA6526
GTTTGCTGGTAAAGAAGGTAAGTTCGTAACTTCACGTAATATTCGTGAACGTCTTGACCGTGAATTGATTCACAACGTAGCACTTCGTGTTGAAGATACTGATAGTCCAGACCGCTTCAAAGTTTCTGGTCGTGGTGAACTTCACCTTTCAGTATTGATCGAAAACATGCGTCGTGAAGGCTTTGAAATGGGCGTATCTCGTCCACAAGTAATCATCAAAGAAATTGATGGTGAAAAACAAGAGCCTTACGAAAACGTAACGTTTGACGTTGAAGAACAGCACCAAGGTTCTGTAATGGAACAAATGGGTCACCGTAAAGGCGAAATGACTAATATGGAAGTTGACGGTAAAGGCCGTATCCGTATTGAAGCAACTGTTCCTTCTCGTGGCTTAATTGGTTTCCGTTCAGAATTCTTAACTATGACTTCTGGTACAGGCATCATGACATCAAGCTTCTCTCACTACGGCCCTGTGAAACAAGGTTCAGTAGCGAAGCGTCAAAATGGTGTGTTGATTTCTATGGTTCAAGGTACATGCTTGGGCTATGCACTATTCAGCTTGCAAGACCGTGGACGTTTATTTGCTAAACCACAGTTAGAAGTTTACGAAGGTATGATCGTGGGTATTAACTCTCGTTCAGACGATATGGTTGTAAACCCAACTAAAGCGAAGCAGTTAACTAACGTTCGTGCGTCTGGTACTGATGATGCGTTGACTTTAACACCTGCAATTGAATACACGCTTGAGCAAGCGCTTGAATTCATTGAAGATGATGAATTAGTTGAAGTAACACCTAAATCGATTCGTATTCGTAAGCGTTACTTAACTGAAAACGAACGTAAACGTAATCGTGATAAATAATTTTTCTGAATTGAAAAATGAAGAAAACCGCTAAATTTATTTGGCGGTTTTTTTATTGAGTGAAACAAGTGTCTATTTCATGCATAAGTTCATATTTTTATTAAAATAAAATATGTTGTTAAAGTGTGAAATAACTTTCTTTTTTTGAGAAAAATATTAAATTATTTACATACAACTGAATGCCTATCATTTGTAATTTAAGTACAAAAACAAATGTAATTCGATTCATTTTCTGGAGTGTCAACAATGAGTATTATTCAAGAATTTAAAGAGTTTGCTGTAAAAGGCAATATGATGGATTTGGCGATTGGTGTAATCATCGGTGGCGCTTTTGGTAAAATCATTGATTCATTAGTGAAAGATGTCTTGATGCCTGTCATCAACTTTATTATTGGTGGAGAAGTGAATTTTACCAATAAGTTTGTTGTGCTCGGCTCAAGTCCTGAAAACATCACAACTTTAGCTCAAGCCCAAGAAGCGGGGTTAACGGTTCTTGCTTATGGTAACTTCATTACGATCTTGATCAACTTCCTGATTTTAGCGTGGGTGGTGTTCTTGATGGTGAAAGTGATGAACCGCATGCGTAAAAAAGAAGAGGAAGCGCCAGCAGCACCTGCACCAACACCAGAAGATATTCAATTGTTGCGTGAAATTCGTGATGAGTTGAAAAAGCAAGCTTAATTGCTTTAAATAAAAAAACGGCATAATTTATGCCGTTTTTTTATTGTAGCTGTTTAATTGGTATTTGCTATTTCTTTGATTTGAGATAATGAGTTTTGATGAATATGGTCTCTGACTCAATTTCATTCTAAGATGTCAAATAATTGAAATGGAATAACATGATGAACCGATTATTTGTATATGGCACATTGTGCCCGAATAGAGAGAATGCTCATATTTTGGGAGCTATTGAAGGGGATTGGCAAGTTGCAACGGTACATGGAACCATCCATATATTGGATTGGGGACCCGATAAAGGACTGCCTGCAATTGTATTGAATCAACAAGATCCGCTGGTTGAAGGTTATTTATTTAGTACCGATAAGTTAGAACAAAACTGGCCAATGTTAGATGCGTTTGAAGGATTCCAATATGAGCGAGTTATTGCTGAAGTTGTTTTGGAGTCTGGTGAAAAAAAAGATGCATGGACTTATGTCATGAAACCTCAGCAAGATTAGTTCATCCATAGGGGGAAATGAGCTTATGGATCCTTTTAAGCTCATTGTTTATCTATCGTAGATTATCCATACGGAACTTAATTTCTAAAAGATGGAAGCCAAACTGACTTTTAATTGGGCCGTGTAAAATTCGTTCTGCAGCTGTAAACACCAATTTATCAATTACAGGTACAAGCTGCCCTTTTTTTACTTCACCTAAATCGCCACCGCGTTTAGCAGAGTTACAAGTCGAATACTGCTTCGCAATTTTTGCAAAGTCTGCGCCAGACTGAATTCTTTTCTTAAGCTGTTCCGCTAAGTCTTTGTCTTTCACTAGAATATGCCGAACAATCGCAGTTTGCATGATGTTGCTCCTTCAATTACCTTGTATTTGCTTAAGCTTTCTTCAGCTTCAATGGCTGGCATTGTGGGCAAAATACACTGGCTCGTTGTCCTAACTTTAGGTTTTCAAGCGTTGTTTCACAGTTCACACACATTTCACCAGCACGGCCATATGCCAATAGTGTTTGCTGAAAATAACCATTTTCACCCATCGCATTACTATAGTCACGTAATGTTGAACCACCTAAATCAATTGCTTGTTTTAAGATGCGTTTAACCTCAATAACCAGCTTCTCAATTTGTACTTTCGTTAACGTTGAAGCAGGTTGTGCGGGATGGATGCCAACATTAAATAGACTTTCTGTCGCATAAATATTACCTACGCCAACAACGATATGATTATCCATTAAAGCAATTTTGATGCCGACATTTTTTTTATTTAGCTTTTCATGTAAATAGGCTGCATTAAAATCTTCGCTCAGAGGTTCAGGGCCGAGCGTATCAATCAGTTTAGTCTGGTTGTTTTGATCAAGCCAAAGAATGCACCCGAATCGACGTGGATCATGGTAGCGTAATTGCTGATCTTCAAAATCAATAATTAGATGATCATGTTTGCGTAGTTCATCTTTGGCTTCACATAAACGGAAGCTTCCAGACATACCTAAATGCCAAAGCATTTGGTTTTGCTCAAACTCAGCAAGAATATATTTAGAACGGCGCTTGAGTTGCATTAAACGCTGTCCAACCAGCTTTTCAATATCATTCGGTATAGGCCAACGCAAGCTTGGGTTCAAAACGCGGATGGCTTGAACACGTTGTTCTAATAAAGGCAGTAAGCTGGTTTTTGTGGTTTCAACTTCAGGAAGTTCAGGCATAGTTAACTCAAGTTGTTTCAACAACAATACAATGAGGGCAAATGTTTCACTTACAATTATGCGGGTATTTAATTTTATTTGCTAATCATGCTGATTAATCAGTTTAATTGTTTTCACTTAAGTTAAATACCTAAGATAAACATAAAATAATCATATTCTTAGCTTTAGCTGTTGTCGTTTAAAATTTCGAGAAATAAGGAATCTTCATGCCTTCGATGAAAATTAATCTTCTATACGGTTACATTGCCATGTTTATGGCATTGGGTAATACCTCAGTATGGGCAATTGAGGTTGATCACGATCAGCCAGCACAACTCCCAACAATCAAAGTTGAAGCGACACGTACAGATACTTCTTACATGGAGACGCCTGCTTCAATTTTTAGGGTGGATATGCCTGAAAGTAGCCAGTCGGCGCAGGTTAATTTGACGGAAATCGTGAAAGGTGTCCCAAGTATTCAGCTTAGGAATAGAGAAAATTACGCGCAAGACCTGCAACTTTCTATGCGTGGTTTTGGTGCGCGGTCTACATTTGGCGTTCGTGGTATTCGATTGTATGTTGATGGAATTCCTGCAACCATGCCTGATGGACAAGGGCAAACCTCAAATGTTGATTTGAGTAGCTTAAGTCATCTTGAGGTTTTAACGGGGCCATTTTCTTCACTGTATGGTAACTCGTCAGGTGGTGCGATTTTAGCAACCACCAGAGAAGGTACAGGAAAAGACTCGATTGAGATGAGTTATGCTGGTGGGAGTCACAATAAAAATCGTGCTGGTTTAATTTTACAGGGCGGTTCAGATCACCAATATGAACCAAGTTATATCATTAGTTCATCTTATTTTGATACTGATGGATTTCGAAATCATAGTGGCGCAAATAAAGTATTGAATAATGCAAAACTAACGTGGAATCTTGATGATGGCAGTAAAATTAACTGGATCACCAATTACGTCAAGATTAATGCTGATGATCCGCAGGGATTGAATAGGCAGCAATGGCAGAATAATCCACGTCAAGTGAATGATACAAACAATACTTACAATGTTCGAAAAGATATTGATCAAACACAAACAGGGATCACGTGGTCAAAACCGCTTAATGATCAGCATGAATTGTATGGCATGGCATA
>NZ_DJLC01000170.1:0-4240 GCF_002434875.1 Acinetobacter sp. UBA6526
TGCCTGATGTGGTGCAAATCTACCGTGCATTTCAATCATGACTTCGGTATCATTATTAACTCCATCTACAACCGCTTCTATCAGATCTAAAGATTTTTTGTATTCTGCTCTGCTTAGCTCAAGGTCACCATTCCCAAATGGGTCAAATTTTAAGGCCTTGTATCCAGCTGATATAACTTTTTTTGCTGCGTTGTTAAACTCTACAGGGTCTCTATTAACTTTATACCATCCATTTGCATATGCTTTTATTTTATCATTTACCTTACCGCCGATTAATTTATAAACAGGCATATCTACTTTTTTACCGATTGCATCCCAGCATGCCATTTCAACCAAGGCTAAACCGGTCATAGCTATTTCTCCAGAAACACCAAAATCAAGCAGTGTAAATCTTTTATATAGGTCTTCAATGTCAAAAACATCTGCCCCAATGATATGTCTTTTTATATCTTTAAGATATTCTATAACGGTATGGGTTTTTCCAACTACTCGAGCTTCTCCAAGACCTGTTATGCCTTCATCGGTTTCAATTACAAAAAGAGTTAGGTTTCTCCAAGGAGTAGCAAAAACAAAGGTCTTAAAGTCTATAATTTTCAAAATTTCTTCCTTACTTAATTGTTAATTTCAATCATTTGAAAAATAAAGTTAAGCTAATTTTTTAGAGTTTTTCAATTGGATAAGCCATATATAATGTTATGCGCATAAACATCTCCCTTTTTAAGGATTGTTGATGGGAAGTGTGAATTATTTGGGCTATCCGGGAAATATTGAGGCTCTAAGCACAATCCAGAATTTCTAATTAGTTTAAAACCATTTTTGCCTTCGTAGCTACCGTCTAAAAAATTTCCTGAGTAAAATTGAAGTCCAGGTAAATCTGTCTTTACGCACATTTTAATTTTTGTTTTATCACCAATGAGCTCCGCAACTTTTTTTATATTATTGGCTTTATTGTTATTTAAAACAAAATTATGGTCATATCCTTTTGCAAAATTCATCTGTTGAAAATTTTGATTAATCATTTTACCAATTCTAGTGAATTTTCTCAAATCTAGAGGAGTACCTTTAACATCCAAAAATTTACCAGTTGGTATTAATTGATGATCAATCTCAGTAATTTGGTTTGAATTTATTTTAATTTTGTGATTAAGAATATCTTCACCTGTATTTCCATTCAAATTAAAATAAGAGTGTTGAGTTAGATTTATAATAGTGTCCATATCAGAAAATGCATAGAATGCAACTTTAAGTTCATTTAAATCATTAATAGTATAAGAGACTGTTGTCTTCAAAGTTCCAGGGTAATTTTCATCTTGATCTCTGCTTTCTAAAGACAATATTAATGTATTTGTTTTATGCTCAACAACATCCCATAGTTTAGAACTAAATCCTTTTTGCCCTCCGTGAAGATGGTTGCCATTATCATTTTGTGTCAATTTTACGAGTTTACCATTTAACAAAAATTGACCATTTGCAATCCTATTTGCATATCTACCTGCAATACAGCCCAAGTATAGCGGATTAGACTCATAGTTAATTTCATCTCCATAACCAAGAACGATATCCACTCTATTTTTATCTTTAAGCTCGAAATTCCAGGATTTCAATGAAGCTCCATAACTATTAAAAGTCAAGATTGAACCTTTTTTATTAAATATTTTTAATGTTTTTGGTATGTTCATGTGAATTTATAAAAATTCAAAAAGTTCCTTGGAATATGTATAATTATTGATAGATTTGATAACAATAAGTTAAGAATAATTTGTAGAATCAAGTAGTATATTGTGGTATTTTGCAAGATATGTAGACTTATTCTAGACATTAAAAACTTGTCTAATTAACCAAAACAAGGAGGAAACTCGTATGATTAAAATGCTAATCAAATTGCAATTTGCATTCGTCCTGATCTTCTCAATCGCATTTTCCAATACATTCGGACCATACACTGCCGATGGTAATACTGTCATCTTGATGAATTTTGATTCTGATCACAGCAATACTGGTAATGGTGGAGATGCAACTGTTGTTGGGGAAATCACCTATACGGATGCAGGTAAGCACGGAAATGCTGCTTACTTTAACAACGGTTCTGTTGCAATAAACGACTCTACCATAGCTCCAGCTGATACATCATACTTGATGTTTGCTGATCATTCAAATTTAGATCTTGAGGAGACATGGACCATAGAATTTTGGGCGAAATCAAAAGCTCGAAATCCTTGGAGTAGCAACATGCATATCTTTTCTAAACCTGATACAGCTGTAGGGACAGTTAATCCAGGTGGTAATGGTGGCCCCCTCTCAAATTATGAGATTGGGATCAACGGTGCAAACGTAGAACAACACTGGCGTGATAAAGACGCTATGCTAAAAAGAGCTTTTGGCGTAGGTAATGTTGCCGGAGGATATGATTCAACAGCAATGGCTTACCCTTGGGTGCATGTAACATGGATACATGATTACGATTCTAGGTTTGATGCTATTTTTGTTCATGATGTTGATGGAGCTTTAATAGATTATGGTTATTCTCGATTTCATGCTGGTACCAGTTGGAATGAGGACCGCTGGTATGAATACACACCAACAAGCATGGGAAAGGCTCATACTCACGATTTACCAGCTTACGTTGGAGTAAAAGCAGCAAATATGGCTGGTTTTGATGGATGGCTTGATGAATTTAGGGTCAGTAATGTAGTTCGTGGATTTGATAATGCTCCTGTCTTAGCTGAGCATGGTTGGGCTAATGGAAATCCAGGTTATTTAGGTAAGAGAAATCCTTACACTGGAGCAGGAACTCATACTGTTAACATTGATGTAGCTCAGTTTAGTTCATCAGGATCCTACTCAATCACCGGTGTGGAACTTTTCTATAATTCTAGAGCTAGCTTGGCTGACTCTATTGGGCCAGGAGATGCATCATTTCAATCTGTTCAAATGACTCATTCTGAAGGAGTAACTTGGACTGGTTCATTTCCAATAGGTGCTAGAGGTACATACCATGAGTACTACTTTCATGTCACTGATGCTGCCGGGAATGTACATCCAGTAGGCTATGACGCTGAAGGTGGATTATTTGACCGTGAGGAATATCAAGCAGGTAAAGAAGGTCACATGCACACTGTTGTCGTGGTTGATGAAAATTCTTTAGTTCTTGATATGAACTTTGAGACTGAAGAAGCAGATGGTGATCCAGCTGACAATTCAGTTTATGGTTGGAATGTAGATGTTTATGGCGATTTTGCAATTGGCGATGAAGTTCCAGATGAATCATTTGGCTTGCAAGAAAGTGAGCAATCCTTTGAATGGCTAGATGGTGTACCATCTTACATCGAGATTCGTGATGGTCAAGCACTCCACGGTGAAGAATATACTTTTAGTGCGTACTTTAATTTAGGGCATGATTCTGAAAATCTGATTAATCACAATCTGATTTTGATGGCTACTCAAAATGGAGGTCGTTACAATCAAGATGGTAGTGCATGGTGGCTTGATAACTATGCTATCCAAGTCCAAGAAGATGGGGCTGGTGGTGCTAGAGTTTGGAATTATTCCTGTCTTTTAGGAGATTTATCTGATAGTTGGTGCTATCTGTTAGCTCAGCAAGCAAATCAGCACTATTCTGTTGCTCCACAAGAATGGTGGAATATGGTTTCGTCATTTGAATTTGACGCCGATGCCAGTTCCGGTCACTTTTACTCTCTCGTTATAAATGAGGATATGGAAGTCAAGACATTCTTTGAGTGGGACATGCAAGTAGCTCCTACGAAATTCCACGGAATTTGGAGACTTGGTACTCGCGGAGGGGCTGGAGCACACAATTGGCCAGTTGGATATGCCGATAATGTTAAAGTATGGAACTATGCTATAACACCAGATGACGATCCTGATGGAATTTTTCATGGAAAAACTCCAGATGCAGGTGATGCTTCATTAGCAGTTGGGGATGATAAAAATATTACTCCAGATGTTTTTGAGCTTTCCCAAAACTATCCAAACCCGTTCAACCCAACAACTTCTTTTGATCTCAGTCTATCTAGGTCTCAGGTTGTTGATTTTGCGATCTATAATCTAATGGGTCAACGTGTTAAGACACTTGTCGCTAGAAGCGTACCATCAGGTATTCATAAGATTTCATGGGATGGCAAATCTATGAATGGTAAAGAAGCTGCTAGTGGTTTGTATATCGCTAAAGCAATAGGTGATGATTTTAATTTTCAAAAGAAAATCACTTTGCTTCGATAAA
>NZ_DJLC01000226.1:0-7869 GCF_002434875.1 Acinetobacter sp. UBA6526
TAAGCCGGGTTCTGTCGAGGACGACCATTCATCTGGGACCTGCGTCACCGCAGGCCTCAAGCAGCCTACCCGAATCCACTGCGGGTCACAGCATCGGATTCCTATTTGGCCTTGCTCCAAGCGGGGTTTACCATGCCGCAAGCTGTTACCAGTTGCGCGGTGCGCTCTTACCGCACCATTTCAACCTTACCGGCGCCCGAAAGCGCTTAGGCGGTATACTTTCTGTTGCACTTTCCGTCGGCTCACGCCGCCCAGGCGTTACCTGGCACCTTGCCCTATGAAGCCCGGACTTTCCTCCCCTGCTTCAGTCACGGAGACCTCCACAGCAGCGACCGTCCAGCCCACTTCGAGGCGCATCTTATCAAAAATTAAAATTAATTGCTCGCATTTTTTTGTGCCGTGAGCTTTTTATACTTTGCCATCAATTCATCTTGTGATTCCACATGCTGAGGATCAAGAGGAATACAATCTACTGGACAAAACAACTGACACTGAGGGTGATCATGATGTCCTACGCACTCTGTACAAAGCGCAGGATTTATTTCATAGATCAGCTCCCCCATATAAATAGCTTCATTAGGGCACACAGGCTCACAGACATCACAGTTAATGCATTCATCTGTAATATATAATGACACTTTACCAGCCTTGTTGATGCTTACGTTCAAATGCTTCAACCACAATGGCTGGAACAAATTTAGTCACATCACCTTTTAATCGCGCAATTTCTCTTACCAATGTTGATGAAATAAAAGAAAATTGCTCCGATGGAGTTAAAAATACGGATTCAAACTGTGGATCAAGTTGACGGTTCATGTTTGCCAACTGAAACTCATATTCAAAATCAGAAATTGCTCTTAAACCGCGTAATACTGCTGTTGCACGTTGTTCACGAAAGAAATTTACTAACAAACCATCAAAGCCTACAAATTCCACATTAGATAAATGACTCAATGATGCTTTTGCTAACTCAACACGCTCTTCTAAGCTAAACACTGGATTTTTATGGTGTCCAATCGCAATTGCTACAACAACCTCATCAAACATTTTTGATGCTCTAGCAACCAAATCAACATGACCATTGGTAATTGGATCAAATGTCCCCGGATAAATCACACGTGTTTTAGACATGCGTTGTACTCTGCGTCTATGAGATAAGGTGCATATTTTAACAAAAGTTAAGCATAAACGCTAAATTCCTAAATGATGGAAAAAGATTGCGTTTTACGGCACAATAAGCGCAATTGTGGAAGTTTAAATTATGGCGAAAGCAACAGTAGTAAAAAATAATAATGGTTAATGTTTTTTATAATTCCTTACAGTTCTTTTAATGATCATAAGTATTTGAAATAAAATAAATACTATTCTTATTAGTTCTTTTTAGTATCTTTTAATTCCTTATAAAAACGGGTAATAATACGGGTAACATTTCATTCAAAATACTCTCAATGGCTACTACAAAACTTTCTGATGTCAAAATTAAGAGTCTAAAACCAAAAGATAAATTATATAGACTACTAGACTCTGATCGACTATATATAGAGATTAGACCGACTGGTGCTAAGGTATGGCGATTTAAATTTGTTTTTCAGGGTAAAGAATCATCAATGAGCTTGGGGGAATACCCTGCTATTAGTTTAGCCGAGGCTCGTTCTTTAAAAGACCAAATGAGAGCAAAGCTAGCAAAAGGCATACATCCTGTTGAAGATCGAAAAAATATTAGAGCTCAGGCATTAGCTGAAACAACTAATACCTTTGATTCAATTGCTGCTGAATTTAAACTGAAACGAATGTGTTCAAAGTCCGAAACATATCAAGGGAAGTTTGATATTGCTTTAGAAAAAGATATTTCACCTGTTATTGGGAAGAAGAATATAAACGAGGTAACATCAGCAGATGTGCTTAAAATACTTGATAACACTGTAGAACGTGTTGTAAAAGAATCAAATGGAAGATTTACTGGTGCTTCTGCGGCACTTGAGAACAGAAGATTTGTTGGGGGGGTTATTCGATATGCTATAGCAACGCTTCGTGCTGAGAATGATCCTACTTATGCAGTACGTGATGTAATTAAACGTCCTCGTGTCAATCATGCAAGAGCATTAACGAAAGAAGAACGATATAAAGCTAGAACAAGCCTACCTAAATACAATGGCACACAAACTGTAAAGAATGCAGGCTTTATCCTCTTATACACAATGCTACGTGCTGTAGAAATCAGGAAGATGCAATGGTCATGGGTAGACTTTGAATCAAGATTAATTACATTTCCAATAGAAGTGATGAAGAAAGCTAGAATCCATGTATTGCCAATTTCAGATCAGGCATATAAGGTTTTGCGGCAGCAGTATGAAATATCAGGTGATAGCATTTTGGTGTTCCCTGCTATTTTTAGCAAAAAGAGTAGCGGGATGCTTTCACCATCAACTTTAAATAGCATGTTGGAGTATATCGGTCTTAAAGATGTAACTACTCATGATTTTAGAGCCACAGCATCAACCTTACTATATGAAAAAGATTATGAAGAAGCGTGGATAGAGAAACAATTAGCACATGCTGAATCTAATAAAACTAAAGCCTCTTATAATCATTCTAAGCATCTAAAACAAAGACGGAAAATGATGCAAGATTGGGCTGACATTGTTGACAGTTGGAAGACTGAAGAGAATATAAATGAAAAAAATAAATGCGTATGAAGTTAGGATATTGGCTGACTGGAGATTTTAAATAATTTGTATTAGCTCAAACCTAAGCTGACAGTTACCGATATTTGCTTTCGGATATGTCTGTGACTACATTTATAAAATACATGTATAAACAAAATGGCTTAGGCTAGATAGATCCAAAACAAAACAGAGTGATCACGACACATGGTTTCCACTCTACATTCCGTGATTGGTCAGCCGATAAAACGGATTATTCACGGGAAGTTTGTGAGCATGTACTTGCCCATAAACTTCCCGATGAAGTTGAAGCTTCTTACTTACGTGGAGGGTACCTTGAAAAACGTAAAGGTTTAATGGCTGATTGGACTGAATTCTGTTGTACACACTTTAACTAGACATCATAAAACGAATGCTTCAGCCTTAGATGGCTGAAGCATTCGTTTTAAAGGGAATTACACAGATTTTTTTACAGGCTCTGTACTCTTGATATTAGTTATACTTTTGACATTACTTGTTTTCTGGTTTAACACTTACGATTGTGTAAATTTCACCATCTGCTTTTAATTCAAAGTCAACTTTATCTCCTACAGTTAAACCATTTAATAAGGATGGGTCAGCAACTTTAAAGCCCATCTTCATTGCTGGCCAATTAATCGCAGGAATTGCTTCATGGTCGAGTGTTAAAATATTTTCATTCGTATCAATAGCAGTAATCACCCCAACGGCTTGAGCCGTTGTAGCGGTAGAAGACTCCTTATTCATCTGCTCCATAGGTGCGTCTGCTTTCTTCTGCTCTGATGCTTCATTTTTACTACATGCGCTTAATGCAGCAATAGTGGTAACAAGAGCAATAATTTTCATGAATTTCAACATAATAAAACCTCTTTAGACGAAATAATAAAACGATCAATGTGTTGATAGTTTTCTTTTGATTAAAAGCTGATATACAGCCGGGATAACAAACATTGACAGTAGAGGAGCTGAAATCATGCCCCCAACCATAGGTAAAGCAATACGGCTCATCAATTCAGAACCTGTCCCAGTCCCTAAAAGTATAGGAATTAAGCCTGCCAAAATGACGGCAACCGTCATGGCTTTAGGACGAACGCGTAGTACTGCTCCTGTTCGGATTGCATCATTGAGTTGTTGCTCCGTTAAGGATGTCGTTGAAGAAGATAGGTTTTGCTGTGCATGTTCAACTGCTTGCTTCAAATAGAACAACATGACTACACCAAACTCAGCAGCAACACCAGCAAGTGCAATAAAACCAACAGCAATCGCAACCGAAAAGTGATAATCACTCAAGTACATAGCCCAAATACCACCAATCAACGCAAAAGGTAGTGTTGCCATAATCAGAACAGCATCTTGTACTTGCCTAAAAATCAAATAGAGCAATAGAAAAATGATCATCAAAGTAATTGGAATAACAACTTTTAAGCGAGCATTCGCACGCTCCATGAACTCAAACTGTCCTGAATAGCTAATGCTCATGGCAGAAGAACGTTTTACTTTTTGGTCTATGGCCTGCTTCAAATCTTGTACAACCGAAGCTAAGTCACGTCCTTGTACATCGACATAGACCCAACCACTTGGACGGGCATTCTCACTTTTAAGCATTGGCGGCCCATCTGTAATTTGAATATTAGCAACACTACTCAAGACTATTTGTTGACCAGATTCTGTTAGAATCGGTAAATTTCTTAAGGCTTCCAGTGAATCTCGAATCTCTCGTGGGTAACGTACATTAATGGGATACCGTGCCAAGCCTTCAACAGTTTCACCAATATTTTCCCCGCCAATCGCTGATGAGACGATTTGCTGTACATCTTTAATATTGAGACCATATCGCGCAGCCTGCATACGGTTAATATCGACATCAACATATCGACCACCTGTGAGCCGTTCAGCTAAAGCTGAACTAACACCGGGCACCTGTTTAGCCACTTGTTCAATTTGCTGTGCTACCCGATCAATATCTTGCAGATCATTTGCTGAAATCTTAATCCCGATTGGACTTTTCACCCCAGTTGCCAACATATCAATCCGGTTACGGATAGGTGGCACCCAAATGTTTGTTAAACCCGGTACTTGGACTGCCTTATCCAGTTCTTTTACTAATTTGTCAGGTGTCATACCTGAGCGCCATTCAGACCGTGGTTTGAACTGAATCGTGGTTTCAAACATTACTAAAGGCGCAGGGTCTGTTGCTGACTCAGCTCTCCCTGCTTTACCAAATACTGTCGCAACTTCTGGAACCGTTTTAATCATTCGATCTGTTTGCTGTAACAGTTCTGAGGCCTTAGCTGCGGACAATCCTGGTAAAGCTGAAGGCATATACAGTAAATCACCTTCATCCATATTCGGTAGAAATTCTCCACCTAATCGAGTTAAAGGTAAAAGACTAATAAGGAAAATTAGCAACGCACCAAATAAAGTGGTCTTTGGATGAGCTAAAACCTGATCCAACATAGGTCGGTATATTTTGATGAGGAAACGGTTCAATGGATTACGCTGTTCTGAGGGTAATTTCCCGCGGATCCAATAACCCATCAAAACAGGAATCAGGGTAATGGATAAACCAGCTGCCGCTGCCATGGCATAGGTTTTGGTAAACGCCAGAGGCGAGAACAAACGTCCTTCTTGCGCCTGTAAAGTAAAAATAGGAATAAAAGATAATGTAATGATAAGTAAGCAGAAAAATAAAGCAGGACCAACTTCACTGGCGGAACGGGCAATAATATTCCAGCGTGCTTGAGTTTCTAATACTTGATTGGGATGTTCATGCTGCCAAGTCTCTATATGCTTATGTGCATTTTCAATCATCACAACCGCTGCATCAACCATAGCGCCAATAGCAATGGCAATCCCCCCCAGTGACATGATATTGGCATTTAGGCCCTGATAGTACATGACTAAGAAAGCCGACAAAATCCCAAGTGGTAAAGAAACAATAGCTACCATTGCTGATCGTAAATGCCAGAGGAAAAGTCCACAGACTAAAGCCACGACAATAAATTCTTCAATTAATTTATGACTGAGATTCTCGACTGCCCGATCAATCAGTTTACTGCGATCATATACAGGAACAACCTGCACTCCTTTCGGTAAACTTTGTTGCAATTCAGCCAGTTTCGCTTTCACAGCAGTAATCGTTTCACGTGCATTCTTACCAGCCCGTAAAATCACAACACCACCAACAGTTTCACCTTGTCCATTCAGCTCAGTGATACCACGACGCATTTCCGGTCCGAGTTGAATTGTTGCAACATCACCTAAAGAAACAGGAACACCCAAACTATTTGTTCGTAGTGGAATCTGGCGAAAATCATCTAAAGTTTTTAAATAACCAGAAGCTCGTACCATATATTCCGTTTCAGCCATTTCAAGGACTGAACCACCAGTTTCCTGATTAGCCTTTTGAATCGCCTCAATGACATTGTTTTGTGTAACACCTAAAGCCGCCATTTTGCTTGGGTCTAAGACAACTTGATATTGCTTAACCATGCCCCCAATCGTGGCAACTTCAGCCACATTAGGTAATGTCTTTAGTTCATACTTTAAAAACCAGTCTTGTATGCTTCTCAGTTGTGCAAGGTCATGTTGTCCTGTTGGATCAACTAATGCATATTCATAAACCCAGCCAACTCCAGTAGCATCGGGTCCTAACGACGATTTTGCATTCGCAGGCATTTTTCCCTGAATCTGGTTTAGGTATTCCAATACACGAGAACGGGCCCAATAAAGATCGGTATGTTCATCAAAAATGACATATACAAATGAATCACCAAAAAAAGAATAACCGCGAACAGTTTTAACACCGGGCACCGATAACATGGTTGTTGTTAAAGGATAGGTCACCTGATTTTCAACAATTTGTGGTGCCTGACCGGGAAAATTAGTTCGGACAATCACTTGTACATCAGACAAATCTGGCAAAGCATCAACCGGTGTATTCTTTACAGCCCAAGTTCCCCAAGCTGCCAAAACTAAAGCTGCCAACAAAACAAATACACGATTCAAAATTGAAAAACGAATAATACGAGCGATCATAATAGTTCTCCCGTTAGTTCTTCAAAGATGCCATAGACATCTTGGAAATGTCAGAAATAACGTAAGCATCTCCAACTTTTGTAAAACTAAAGTTGACCTGGTCACCTTGCTGAATTCGGGTAAATGGTTGTACGGGCTGTTTAAAGCTCATGGTCATAGCACCCCAACCCAACTCAGGAATAGCCTGATGTGAAATAGTAACTTCCTGAGCTGTGACTTTTTCAACTTTTCCAATGCCTTGATATTTTGATGTCTTAACTGCTTGAGAGGGGGTAATAGATTTTCCAGTATTCAGCTTATCCAATACGCCTTGCAAATTTGCTTCAGAATCAATCAGAAATTGTCCTGAAATCACTACTTTCTGACCAGCTTTCAACCCTTGCAGGACTGCAATTTTATTGCCATCACTTTGACCTAACTGTACAACAACAGGTTCAAAACGTCCTTGCTCATGCCCTACAATGACAACATTCCGAGTACCTGTCCGTATAACAGCTTGCTCTGGTATAACCAAACTGCTTTGGGGATTATTTATTATATTGACAGAAGCAAACATCCCTGGCTTAAGTTGACCACTAGGATTTGGTAATTCAATCCGAACTTTAATAGTTCTTGATGTTGTATCTAAGGTAGGCAAAATGTCGATAACTTTGCCAGTTACTTTTTTAGAAAAAGCAGCAAAATTGGCTTCTACACTCATACCTCGTTTGATTCCAGCAATTTGTCTTTCAGGAACGGCTGCCTCTAGCCAAATCGGGTTGATACCTTTAATTGTGGCCAAGGTTTGTCCCATAGCCAAAGCCATACCATTGCGGACTTCTAGTGAATCAATAAATCCACTAATGGGAGCTTGCAAAGTTATATTAGATTGCACTCGACGAGTTCGCTCAACTTGATGAATCACATTTTGTGGTATTCCTAAAAGCTGCAAACGTTGACGGCTTGCTTGAATAAGGGAACGATCTCCAGTACGGAGCACAGCTAAAAATTCAGTTTGCTCTCCAGTCCATTCGGGTATTGAAATATCAGCTATAGGGCTTCCTTCGGTCACCATATCTCCAACAGCATGCCCATACACTCGCTGAACAAAGCCACTTGCTCTAGTTTGTAAAATAGCTGTTTGCCGTTCATTTGCTTGTAATATGCCATT
>NZ_DJLC01000131.1:0-1864 GCF_002434875.1 Acinetobacter sp. UBA6526
GTTGAAAAATCACCGTAAAGTAATTGATAATCTGCACCGTCTCCATTCGCTATGTAAAGTTTGTTACTTGAATCCGAGCTGTAACCGGCCTGATAACCAATAGCAACATTATCTGAACCTGTCGTATTGCTGCCTAAAGCATCATAACCTATGGCAACATTATTATTACCAGTGGTATTTAAATTTAAAGGATTATAACCAATGGCTATATTATTTGCGCCCGTTGTGTTGTTATTTAAAGCACGGCCTCCAAGAGCCGTATTCTGATAACCAGTAGTATTAGCGTAAAGTGTATTGCTACCAAAAGCTGTATTGTAATTAGCCGTAGTATTTGATTGTAGTGCTCCATTACCAAGAGCAGCATTATCGCTACCCGTAGTATTAGCAGTTAAGGCGTAAGATCCAACGGCAGTATTGTAACCACCTGAGGTGTTGTTATAGAGCGAGTAAGCACCAGTGGCTACATTATTTACCCCTGTAGTGTTTTGGTAAAGTGCGCGGTTACCAAAAGCACTATTGTAACTACCCGTGGTATTTTTATATAGCGCATAATCTCCAACAGCACTATTTTCGGTTCCTGTTGTTGTGTAGTACATCGCAGATTGCCCGATAGCAGTATTTGAGTTTCCAGTTGCATTGTAGAGAGCTGTGTAGCCAACTGCGGTGTTATTGTTGCCAGTAGCATTAGTGTAAAGGGCGTTACTTCCAAGTGCAGTATTATAGTCACCGGTTGTATTGGAATATGCAGCTCGTAAGCCTATGCCTGTATTATCCATTCCAAAGGTATTGCTGTATAAGCTATAAGCGCCAACGGCTGTGTTGTAATTCCCGATGTTATTGAGTAGCGAATAGTATCCCAAGGCAGTATTTGAATCTCCACTAGAATTGTTATATAAAGCATCAGCACCAATTGCGACGTTTCTCATGCCATCACCAAGGTTTTGCAAGGCGCCTGATCCAAGCCCAAGATTTCCATCATTGTCTTCAACATCCGCTGCATCAGTGGTAATACCGCCATCACTTGGGTTAGGATTTTTTGAAATTGGTGGTAAAGGATTGACTGGTAACTGTCTTAAATTTGAGTTAAGTGTCTGATCTTCTAGTTCAGAATTGCAGGCACTTGCATCATCACTATCTACTTCACACAGCTCTTGTGCACCATATAAAACTTCAGAACCTTTATATTCCTCGGCTTCAAGCCCTAATGAAGTTAAGGATAATGTAAAGAGTGTGAGTAAAATACGCATTTAGTTGTTACTCAAATTTAATATCTTTTTCTTCTACACAAATTAACTGTGCTCGTAATACTGGTGGCTGGTTTAAATCCTGATTAGGCATCAATACTGCCATTGAGCCATCAAGTTTGTTCAGAATATTTGTGTACGGCACATTACCGTATCTTGATTCCCAAACGTAATTAAATTTATTCGAGACCGCGAAATTAAAAGTATCTGCCTCATCGACAGTCACTGAATTTTTATCAGTATCAACAACCAATTTAAGCTCAACTCTTTGGTTGTCATTCGTTAAACCGTTGCAGTAAATCTCAACCGATTTTGCGGAAACTGAACAGGCCGTTAAAAGTAGTAAAAAAAAGATATTTTTCATAATCAACCCCAATTTGAAATGCATAGTAATACCTTAATTTCTGAGGCTTCATAAGTAAATAGATTCAGCAAGATTTTTGTTGATAAAAAAGACGTAATTTTTACTTTAAAGTGGGAAAAATTATGACGTCTTTGATAGAAGATTTATTGGTTGCCAACATAACCAATCTATCAATACCAATACCAACACCAACCGCAGGAGGCATGCCGTACTTTAATGCGTCAATATAATCCTCGTCAAAAAACATAGCTTCACT
>NZ_DJLC01000131.1:2246-3629 GCF_002434875.1 Acinetobacter sp. UBA6526
TCGGGGTCGTTAAGCTCACAAAAGAAATTTGCAAACTCTCGTCCAGCTATAAATAATTCAATTCTGTCGCTGTATTCAGGTTCGTCATCTTTCCTTCTTGATAAGGGTGAAACAGAAGATGGGTAGTCCTTAACAAACGTAGGTTGCCATAATTCACTTTCAACGTGCTGTTCAAAAAGCTCGAGAAGCACTTTACCCCATGACCAGTCGTTCTCAAATTTTGTGTTGTTAGCTTTAGCAACAGCAAAGATATCATCCTTTGTTTTAATTTTGACGTTAAGTTTTGCTTCAACTAATTCTTTTAAAGATTTGATTTGAAAATCGTCCTTTAAGTTGAGCTCTTTATCTTGATACGTAATAGTTAAATTATCATTGACCACTCCCACTGCATCTTGGACAATTTTTTGAACCAATTTAGTGGTTCTCTCTAATGTGCCATAGGCTTCGTAGAATTCCAACATAGTAAATTCTGGATTATGTATGGTAGAGATTCCCTCATTTCGAAAATTTCTATTGATCTCGAAAACTTTCTCAAACCCACCAACGAGTAACCTCTTCAAATAAAGTTCAGGAGCAATTCTAAGGTACAACTCTTTATCAAGAGTATTATGATGAGTTTTAAATGGTCTGGCATTAGCGCCTCCTGGTATTGGGTGCATCATAGGTGTTTCTACCTCTAAAAAACTTTCACTTTGCATATTGTTTCTTATTGATTCTATGATTTTGGTCCTTTTGATGAAGGTTTCTCTTGCCTCTGAATTACTCATGAGATCGACGTATCTTTTACGGTAAATAGTCTCAATATCGGTAAGGCCTGCATGCTTCTCAGGCATTGGATTTAAGGACTTAGTTAGAAGTTGAAATTTTTTAACTTCTACGGTTAATTCATCAGTTTTTGTTCGAAACAATGGGCCTGATAGACCCACAATATCTCCTAAATCGAACTCTTTTATTGCGGTGTAGTGTTCACCTAAATTGTCGGCAGAAAAATATACTTGAATTCGTCCAGATTGATCTTCCAAGGTCATAAATGCAACCTTCCCCATGACTCTCTTTAAAACTATGCGACCTGCAGTTTGCATATCGACCTTTTTAGCAATCAGTTCTTCTTTGGTTTTAGGGCCAAATTCATTAACAACATCACCAATTAAATCTATTTTTTTAAAATCGTTTGGGAACTTGAAACCCTCAGCTCTTAGCTTGGCAAGTTTCCCTGCTCTATCTTTCTGAACCTTAGTAAAATCTTTAGTATCCATTCTTTAAACTTTCTTTGACGAAGTTATTAATTTTACCATCTAAAACCGCTTGCGTATTTGTTTCCTCATGCTTTGTTCGAAGATCTTTTATTCTTGATTGATCAAGCACATAAGATCTAATTTGATT
>NZ_DJLC01000155.1:0-23413 GCF_002434875.1 Acinetobacter sp. UBA6526
CATTAGGTTTGGATGGTACTGAGCTGTATAGCGTAATTGGTAATATTGCGCCGCGTTCGACTTTAACTTTAGTGATTGAGCGTGCCACAGCGGACGGTAAAGAAGAAATTCTTGAAGTGCCTGTGACCTGTCGTTTAGATACAGAAGAAGAGGTTTCTGTGTATGAAGCGGGCGGGGTATTACAGCGTTTTGCGCAAGACTTTTTAGAAGGTCAGGTGGCTTGAGATTGTAGCTAAAAGCAATTGATTCTGTTGAGTAAAAGCCCTATCTTGATGATGGGGTTTTTAATTATGCAAATTACTATAAATATAATGATATAATTGTATATGAAAAATAGAGTTAAATATTAAATCGAATTTAGTAAAGTCAATAATATCCTGCTTCTCATAAATAATTTTTTCCAATAATACTTTTTTCCCATAATGTATATTAGGATCAAATTTAGTATTTTTTTTCTTGTCATCTGAATGAAAAACTTTAGAACCTATCGAATACATTAAAACTGATGGATCGTAAAAGTCTTCAATCACTTCGTTTTTAGGTAATTGGAGAATATATAAATTATTAAAGATATGATACCAATCTAATAGCCCAGTTGTGGTCATAGAAGAATGATTTATTTGCTTAAAAGTACTTTTAAATTCAGATCGCGCTGTTGAAATAACAGCTTGCCCATCAGAATCACCATCAACTATAATTAAGCATGGTTTTAAAAAAATATTTTTAGCCTTATAAAACTGTTTATAGTTTTGAAGAAATATTTTAAGCAATCCTGTACCACCTCCATAACCTGTTATTTTAGAAAAACGCTTAGTTCCCTCTAGAGAAGAGAATTTAAGGAAATGTAATGAATTTTTATACAGTTTATGGCAAGCTAATTTGAAATGTAATGGATCTGTATAGCCCTCTCCGATTATTAGCATTCTTTGTGGATAAACAAAGTAATGGTGGAAAAGAAACTTAGCATAGAGCTTTTCAAGACTATTTAATTCATTAAATTTTCTCGTACTATTTTGAAATTTAATATCTTGCTTATTTTTTATTTGGTAGATATGACTTAAAATCCCATTTAATGCTTCTCGGCTTATTTTTTGTTTGTCCATGTGAACTTTAGATTTAAAGAATTCACCTTCAGAACAGAATTTTTGAACCATTGACCTTGTATAGCGGTAATATGTTTTATCAATGTTAACTTTTTTATTAACTATTAATCCCGTTACTTCTTGTTTGTTATATTTATTAGTTACTCTAGTCTTTGTTGGATTAATTGTAAATCTACTACTATTGATGGTGTGATTTAAAATAGAACCTACAACCCATTTTTCATTATTAAGTTTGACAATATCATCAGAGAATTGCGGTAAATTGGTTGATAGTGTCAAATCATCAACATATCTTGTATAAGTAAATTTGTATTCTTTTGCTAATTTTACCATTTTAACATCAAGGATATTACCAATTAAATTACTAATTATTGGTGAACAAGGACTACCTTGAGGTAAAAAACCTTCTTGTGAAGTAGATGTCCGGTATGTAGCGATCTGAGCAATTAAAATAGCGACATCTAGAGGCAAAAGAAAGAATTTATTTTTTGTAAAGAATCCAACGATCCTAGAGAAAGTAATATTTTCAAAAAAGTCTTTTAGATCAATATTTAGTACCAGCCTTTTGCCTATGTGTTTTTCAGCATTGCTATATATACCAAAATTAACTTTTTTAGATCCAATAGGTGTTCTATTTTGTTTTGATGTTGGAATGTTTATTGTGATATTTCTTCTGAAACCATGTGAGCTAGTACAATTTATATATGAAGACGATGATAATCTTTTTACTTCTAATTCCTCGTAGCAATTGCTTAAAAGATTAGCTAACCGAGTTTGTAATATTTTAAGTTCAGAGGTAGGTGCAAGAATTTGTCTTTTATTACCATTTTTTTTAGGAATTTCAAAGCTTATATATCTTGTGGTAATATTTTGACTAAATAAGATACGAGAGAAATTTTTTTCAGAATAGCCCAATAAAGCAGCAAAATCTTTTTGTGTTTGACAAGTTTTGAGCTGATTTAAAAAATTCAAAAGGTACCCCTTGGGAACTCATATGGTCATCGCACAAGAGTATACTTAGCGGCGTAACCAATACATATCGGCAAATTTGACAATAAGCCATTAACATTTTCAAAACAGATTGCGATACGCAATCTAAAAATCTTCCCAAGGGGCACTATAATATAACTTTAATTTTCATCTGAAACAACTTATAAAATAATTTAGAATATTAACAATGATTACTTGCATCTATTTACTTGGAAATAATTATTTAGTTAGAGTCTTGTATTAATGAAAAAATAATTTTCTTATTAAATGGTGATTTTTTAGGCGAGTTATATTTGTATTACCTTAAAATGATTATAGAAAATAAGTTGGGAAAAGAAGGTGTAAAATTAAAAAATTTGAGATTTTCCTAAGAAGCACTTTTATCTTTTCCGCCATCATCACTCGTCGGAAAGGTCAATAAATAATCAAAACTATCACGCTATAGTATATGAACCATTTCTAAAATCTATGGAGAACAAAGATGGTTACTGCTGGCGAAAAACCTGGAACTGGCTTCTATTTTTGTGTTCAATGCGGACACCGCACCTATTTAGAAATTGGTACTGATCGTCTACCTCCGTGTACCAAATGCCTTGGCAATCAATTCAACAGTAAGAATGCCTAAGCCGCAAACACCAAACAGTTACCCACTGTTTTGATGAAAGCCCTGTCACTCGATAGGGCTTTTTTGTTACTTTAAAATATGAAATAACAATAAAGACCGTAAACCTTTAAATAAGGAAAACCATATGGAAACAATATTAGGACTCTGTATCGGCGTAGGATTAAGTGCAGCCTGTGGTTTTCGTGTGTTTGTTCCATTATTGGCGATGAGTATTGCAACACTGATGGGATGGTACGAACCCGCACAAGGTTTTGAATGGTTAGCATTGCCCTCAGTGTGTATGGCTTTAGGCTTTGCGACGATCTGTGAAATTGCCGCTTACTATGTGCCGTGGGTGGATAACCTGTTAGATACCATTGCAACACCTGCCGCGGTCATCGCGGGAACATTGACCACAATGGCAGTGAGTAGTGGGGAAATGTCACAGTTTGCCACTTGGGCAGCCGCGTTGATCGTGGGCGGTGGAACGGCAGGAGTGGTGCAAATGAGTACGGTCGCTGCACGAGGCGTTTCAACCGCAACCACTGGCGGACTGGGCAATTTTGTAGTGGCAACAGGTGAGTTGTTTGGTTCAATCCTATTGTCGATTTTGGCATTTGTGATGCCTGTGGTGATTACGGTTTTGGTGATTATTCTTGTGATTGTAGTGGTACATTGGGTACGTGCTAAAAAGCAGGAACAAATGGGTCATTCAACATCATAAAATTGAAAGACAAAAAAATTACGGAAACTTAAACTGTATTTTCGAGTGAAAGTTTCCACGTTTTATCACCACTTCACACGTTTTAATAAAATGTCTTTATACATAATAAAATCGCAAGCAAGGCTAAAAAACGGCTGCTTAAAGGTCGCAGGTTTATTATGTTCATAAAAAAAATGACCCACCCACGCAAAGCCATATCCCACTACAGGCAAAGCCCAAAGTAATTTGGCATTTCCAGTCACAACAGATGCAGCACCGATACCAATCACGCAGCTTGTCCCTACGAAATGCAGACGACGACAAGTCGCATTTTCATGTTGCGAAAGATAAAAAGGATAAAATTCAGCTAGGGTTTTATAACGAACATCAGTGGCTTCCATCTGCTCAGTATTGTTTTTCATCAGTTCTTGAGTATTGTGAGACATACGACTGCTCCATTCGTTTAAGTCGTATTTATTTTGAACGCTCCACCCAAAATGGTCTTGAACGAATATGCTATCTCAACAAAAGGAATCTGATTCAGCGAAGCAGAGCAAAAATTTGGTCTATGCTTGGGATGGTGTGATTATTTATGTGACTCAAGAACATTTGAATAAAGCACATGCGCATTTTCCAGCATTGCTACAAATTAGCTGTGGTACACCATTTGCGATCTCAGTGGATGAGCAGCCCCGCAGTTACCATGAGGTTGTGGTGATGGCATCTAATCTGCCGCACAGTACCGATTCAGAAAATCAGCCTTATATTGCGATTTTGATTGATCCTGATCATGCACTGTATGCCTATCTACATCCATTATTGAATGGGAATGCATTTTGTTGCTTAGCCGCATCCGCACTTGGGTTATTTCAACAACGCTTTCAGCAACTCATGTTAGGGCAGCTCAGCCTAGAGCAAGTAAAACAATTGGTCTTGGATATTTTAGTCATTTTAAATCCCAAACCTCTTGCTAGTTTACCGTGGGATCAACGCATCTTGCACGCTTGTGACTACATCAAGCAGTGTGTGCCACAACATATTCCAACCATTGCAGAAGTTGCAACGCAGGTCGGATTGTCTGAGTCACGATTGATGCATTTATTTAGTGAGCAATTGGGTTTGTCGATGCGGCAATATATTTTGTGGCTTCGTATCCGCTATGCAATCAAGTTGTGGATGCAAGGTAAAAGTTTGATCGAAATTGCAATGGAGTCAGGCTTTTCTGATCAAGCTCATTTCACCCGAACATTACGCCGTATGGTGGATTTTGCACCGTCTATGCTGAAAGCCAATACCATTTTTATCAGCGATTTTTCTGCTTCAAAATAAGTTTAATACCTTATAAATACGCGGGTTACTCCAACTAATACTCGAAAAATAATGAGGAAACGAGTAAATTACACTCACATTTTGATCGTGCGTTAGCGTTTATGGCTTTTACTTGGATTCTATTCACTATCATGGCTGCATTTATGCAGGCTTGGCGTAACGCATTTCAAAAACAACTCAGCACTTCAGTGGATGCTTACGGCACAACGCTGGCGCGCTTTCTATTTTCACCGCTTTTTGCCTTTAGTTATCTGGCTTTCCTGTATATGCAAAAACCTGTCACGGCAGCGGTTCATTTCTCAGATAAGTTTTGGTTTTACATTGTCATTGCTGGTGTGAGTCAGATCTTTGCGACTGCTTTGATGGTGATGCTATTTCAACAAAAAAACTATGCCATTGGTGTTGGACTTGCCAAAAGTGAAGCAATTTTAGCGGCAATCGTTGGAGTAATCTTTTTACAGGAACATCTCACGACATGGGGCTGGGTAGGGGTTCTGATCGGTGCGGTTGCAGTCTTTCTATTAAGTAAAGGTCGTCAGCATACTGAACTTTCAATGAAAACCTTAATGATCGGTTTGGGTAGTGGTCTATGTTTTGCGATCACTTCATTATTGGTACGTGAAGCCAGTTTAGAGCTGACCATGTTGCCATTTCTGCATCGTGCAGCGTGGGTATTATGCTGTTTAATCAGTTTTCAATGCATCATCATGTTGTTGTATTTGGGAATTTTCAGCCGTGAAACACTTTATCGAATGTGGCATCGCCTCGGCTTGGTTTTTAAAGTCAGTGTATGCAGCTTTCTCGCGTCGGTGGGGTGGTTCAGCGCGATGAGTATGCAGACGGTTGCGATTGTGAAAACGCTTGGTCAGGTCGAAATTTTATTTAGCCTATTAATTTCAGCCTTCTTCTTTAAAGAAAAATTGGCGAAAACAGATCATTTGGGTTTGTGGTTGGTGATTGTGGCTGCGATTATGGTGATTTGGGCATAGTTGAATGATGCGGAAACAAGAGTTGAAAATATTTATTGGACAGGAAAGATTGCTTTAGCATATTCAGGGCAATACGAATTTGAGCATGATTTTTCAGTTTATCTCGAAAATGTAGCTTTTTCTCAGCTGATTTATGATTAAAATTTCGATTAAATATGCTTTGATTAGAATTTTTATATGATTAATTTGTGAAGTATGGGAAAAAATTCTGATTCTTAATGTTGATATGCAAAATTATTTTATTATTGGCTAAAAATGCCATTTTTTAGGAAAACAATCCCATCCGCTTCCCCCTAAACTATATCGCAAGGGTGTGAAAGGGATCGAAAAGAGTAGCATGCACCGACGCTTACAAAGCAAGTGTGTACTTACCCAAAAGGTCTCGATTCGGCTTAGGACGCTATAGATCAAAAGTTTATAGGCAAAGGTTATGGCTTACAAAGTCATAGGTGTTGAAGTAAACAACCTCTGTTTTCCCTTGATACCCTAAAAAATTTAATCTCAACAGAATATGACCAATCAGATATAAATAATAAAAACTAGTTCAAGAAAACTAAAATTGAATGTGAAATAAATCGTTAAATCTTCTAATTTTGAATATAAGTCGCTGTTTTTATATTAAAAAACAAAATGATATAATTTTCCTAAAGTTAAAATCAAAAGATGATCATACTGGAATAGGTCAGAAAAATAATGAATGAATTCGATCTAAAAATACGTTATCCGCACCAAACAGGTCGTAATGATGCTGATCATTTAGGTGCATTTGACACTGAAACAATTCTGAAAAGGTTTGATGCAATTGCTTGGCGACAGCAGTTAGTCCGTCAGCTGCAATTAGATGGTGCGAGTACCAGTTTTATCGTTACAGATGAACGTTCAGGGCAAACCATTCGAATTATCTTGGATGCTTTTGCTAAAACGCAGCATTTAGAATTTAAACTGGAAAGTAATATTCCTGTTTTAATTGCAAAAAAGGATGTTTTTGGACTGCTGACACGGAAAACAAAAGACAGTATTTCGTTTAAACATTTAACGCAAAGTCGTGCGAAAGAATATCTGCTTGCATTTATGAATGGTGAAATAGCGGAATTAGAAGCGCTATATCGTGAAAATTTAAGCAAGCCAATGAAGTCGGCTTCTTAAGGGATAAATAACAAATCATGAAACCAGATGAATAAATGAGATCAAAGATCCTTTATTCATCACATCTGCTAAAAATAAAAAATCATTGTAGCCGCATGGTTTGGTTGTTCTATCGAGCGCGATGGTTAAATTTCCTAGATAAGCCGCTATAATCATTTGGCTTTTTTGAATCTGTTTTATGTCCCATGCCGTTAAATGACAATTTTATCTATATGCCACCGCAAGAACCTTTAGAGATCTTGTATGAAGATGATGATTTAGTGGTGGTTAATAAGCCCGCAGGTTTATTGTCGGTGATGGGGCGATTGCCAGAGCATCAGGACAGTGCTTATTTACGCATTTTGGAAAAATATCCAGCTGCCAAAGTGACGCACCGTTTAGATATGGCGACCTCTGGTTTGTTGATGTTCGCCAAGCATCGAGAAGCCGAAGTCGCGGTCAGTAAAATGTTCCAAGCGCGTACAGTCAAAAAATACTATGTTGCACTGGTTCAGGGACAAATTCAGGCGGAAGGGAGTGTAGAAGTCCCATTGATCACGGATTGGGAAAATCGTCCACGTCAGATGGTGCATTTTGAGTTAGGGAAATCTGCCAAAACTTTATTTCAGTTGATGGATTATGATGCCGCAACGGATCAAAGTCGGGTGCGTTTAGAGCCTGTGACAGGTCGCTCGCATCAGCTCCGCGTGCATATGATGTATATTGGTCATTCGATTATGGGCGATAAACTTTATCATCCCGAACCTACCAAATTTCATTTAAAACGGATGGCATTACATGCGGCTTATCTCGCATTTCAACACCCCTTGAACATGCAGGCAATAGAAATCCGCTCTGATGTGCCATTTTAGTATTAAGAAGAAATGGAAAATCTATGCAGGCAATTCAGCAAACGCATTGGACAAATTTAACTGTTGAACAACAAGCGCAATTAAAAGCACTCTTATTAGAAGCTGATCCCAGTTGGGAGCACATCTCAACATATCTTTTTGATGCGAAGATTTTTGTCGTTTGTACTGTCGAAAATGAATGTATTGCGCAGCTATGTTTGCTCGAAAATCATGATCAAGCTGAGATTAAAAACTTAACAGTAGCGGATTCTTTTCAGGGGCAAGGAATTGCTAAGGCGCTCATTCAACATGCGATTGTATATGCGAAGCAACGATCAACAGTATCTATTATCGTTAAAACAGGCAATTCCAGCTTAGATCAGTTGGCACTCTATCAAAAATGTGGTTTCCGAATGTCGCACATTGAGGTCGATGTTTTTAAAGATTATCCAGAGGCAATCTATGAACATGGTATTCGTTGTCTAGATCAAGTGGTACTGATGATCCAACTCAGTCAAGCTGAGTGATTCTATAAGGCGATTTTGATTATTTTTTAACTACAATAATGATATCGACAGGTCTAAAAACTGACATAAAAATAGGTTAATCTATAGCCAAACAATCAAATCCAAAACATAACAAAGGATACTCATATGACACGCGACTATGATCAATTCCCTGATAACGATAATGGCAATGTACTCTGGCAAATGGTTGAAGATGGCAATGACCTGAGCGAACCGCATGAAGTTGAGTTTTCGGTTGTCTTTGCAAAACAAGAACAAGCGGAAAAGTGTGCATTGCACCTATTACACCAAGAGCAAAAAATCTCCTTGTATCAAGAGGAGCTTCATTCAGATGGTTCTGATTTATGGGTACTGAATATCCATGTCAACATGATCCTAGAATATGAAGATATTGAAGATCTAGAAGAATGGATGACCCGTATCGCTCAAGAGTTTGGCGGTGAATACGATGGCTGGGGTTGTATGAGCTATATCTATGATGAAGAAGATGAATAGCAGCAGCCTGAATGATTAAAATATCAGTTCGCTCGTCATCATTTGGAGATTCTTAATTTAAGAATCTCCTCTAAGCTTTTATTTCAATAACAGGATCATTCGTCCTCAAGCACTTTAAATCACTTATACACCCATATCGAGATATAAGCTTTCTTTCACTTCTTCCATCACCACATAACTATGTGATGAGGCTGAAGCGGGTAGTTTCTTTAATAAATCACCTAACAGTCGGCGATAGGCACTCATTTCTTTGAGTCTTGCTTTGACAAGATAGTCAAATTCACCCGAAATCAAATGGCATTCCAACACTTCTGGAATATCGACCAAATCTCGAGCCACTTGATCAAACACATCACCAGATTTTGCAGAAAGTTTGATCTCAAGAAACACAAGTAGATTACGATCGACCAGTTCTGGGTTCAGACGAGCGTAATAGCCCATGATGATCCCTTCTCGTTCTAAGCGTTTAACACGTTCTGAACAAGGTGTGGTCGATAAGTTGACACGAGAAGCCAGTTCACTAATCGCGATCCGTCCTTCGCGTTGCAGAATATCTAAAATCAGGCGATCAATACGGTCTAATTTACGCATAGATTATTCCCTTTTATTTTAATTTTTGCATGACAAAAAATATGAATTACCTAGATTATAAGCATAAAAACAGTCAAATAAACTATTGATCCAAAAATATACTAGTTAAATAAACTAGTGTGTGCGTGAGGGATCTGTTATGCGCGTAATCGTTTTAGGAAGTGGTGTCATTGGTGTAGCAAGTGCTTACTACCTAGCGCAACAAGGTGCTCAAGTGACTGTACTTGACCGTCAATCTGGCCCTGCCAAAGAAACTAGCTTTGGTAATGCAGGACAAATCTCCCCAGGATATTCAACGCCATGGGCTGCTCCCGGCATTCCATTTAAAGCTGTTAAATGGATGTTCCAACATCACGCACCGTTGGCAATTAATATTGATGGCAGTATGTGGCAGCTTCAGTGGATGGCACAGATGCTGAAAAACTGTAACCCACAAAGTTATGCGGTGAATAAAGAGCGCATGATGCGTGTGGCGGAATACAGTCGTGATTGTTTACGTGATTTAAGAGAACAAACAGGTATTAACTACGAAAATCGTTCTAAAGGAACGCTACAGATTTTCCGTAATGAAGCCCAACTTGAAGCTGTACAGCGCGACATTCAAGTACTCAAAGAGTGTGGCGTTGATTTTGATTTATTAAATGCACAACAACTCGGGTCAGTCGAGCCTGCATTGGCACATAACGATCACTTAGTAGGTGGTTTACATTTGCCGAATGACGAAACAGGCGACTGCTTTCTGTTTACCAATGCATTGGCAAAACTAGCGCAAGATCTAGGTGTTGAGTTCAAATTTGATCAAAACGTTGAAAAGCTGATCGTTGAAGGTGATGAGATCAAAGGCGTTATGGTCGATGGAGCAGTTTTAACCGCTGATCGTTTTGTTTTGGCATTTGGTAGTTACTCACGCGATTTCTTAAAACCGTTAGAGTTAAATCTGCCAGTTTATCCAGTCAAAGGTTATTCACTCACGATTCCAATTGTTGAGCCGAAATTTGCACCACAATCTACGGTGCTTGATGAAACTTATAAGGTTGCGATTACTCGTTTTGATCAGCGGATTCGTGTGGGTGGTATGGCTGAATTAAGTGGTTTTAATTTAGGTCTCAACCAAGATCGCCGTGCAACATTGGAAATGGTGACGCAAGATTTATTCCCAGGCGGTGACTTGAAACAAGCATCTTTCTGGACAGGTCTTCGTCCAATGACCCCTGACAGCACACCAATCATCGGAGCAACACAATATAAGAATCTATTCCTCAACACAGGACATGGAACTTTGGGTTGGACGATGGCATGTGGTTCAGGAAAACTGATCAGTGACCTTGTGTTAAATCATCGTACCGATATCAGTACAGATGGTTTATCGATTCAGCGTTATTCACACGCGGCATAGTAACGAATTACAAGGAAGTTCATTATGCCTCGTCCAATTACTGCTGTGATTCATCAGCAAGCGTTAACTCAGAATCTAGCTGTTGTTCGGCAGTCTGTGCCGAATAGCAAGGTTTTTGCTGTGGTCAAAGCCAATGCCTATGGGCATGGAATTGAGCGTGTCTATTCGTCATTTAAAAGCGCCGATGGTTTTGCTTTACTCGATATTGAAGAGGGCAAACGCTTACGCGCTCTAGGATGGACAGGCCCAATTTTGCTGCTCGAGGGTATTTTTTCTCCTCAAGACTTGTTTGATTGTGCTCAATATCAGCTTAGTTTTACCATTCACAATGAGCAACAGATCGAATGGTTGCAGCAGCATATCTATCCTGCCCAGTTTGATATTTTTCTCAAAATGAACAGTGGAATGAACCGTTTAGGCTTTAAACCACAGCAGTATCGTAAAGTTTGGCAACACCTAAATAGCCTCCCAAATGTGGGCAAAATCACCCATATGATGCATTTCTCTGATGCAGATGGTGAGCGGTTTGGGCATGTCGGCATTGATTATCAAATCAAAGAGTTTGAAGCTGCAATTCAATATCTTCCGGGTGAAAGATCCGTCAGTAATAGTGCTGCGATCCTAAGATACCAAGATCAACTTCAGTCCAATTATGTACGTGCAGGCATCATGCTGTACGGCAGCTCTCCTGACTTTCCCAAACATAGCATTCAAGATTGGGGGCTTGCGCCGACCATGAGCTTACGCAGTGAGTTAATTGCGGTGCAGCATCTCAATCCGAAAGAAAGCGTGGGTTATGGTTCGAGCTTCGTCGCGGAAAGAGCGATGAAGATTGGCATTGTGGCATGTGGTTATGCCGATGGTTATCAGCGTATTTCACCGACTGGAACGCCTGTATTGGTCAATGGTATTCGGACGCGAACTATTGGTCGTGTCAGCATGGATATGTTGGCAGTCGATTTGACGCCAGTTGAGGATGCTGAAGTCGGCAGTGAAGTGGTGCTTTGGGGTAAATCCCACACAGGAACAATTTTATCCATTGATGATGTAGCAGCGGCTTCGGGCACAGTCGGTTATGAACTGATGTGTGGAGTTACTGCGCGCGTTTCATTTATAAATCAGCAATAAGGAAAGAACAGTGTCTCATTCAGATATCCAAAAGATAAATACCAATGAAGTGATGAGTGCCGTAACGGTATTTAACAAGGTGGTGTATTTATCTGGGCAAGTACCCAAAAATGCAGATCTTGATATAGAAGGTCAAACGCGTGAAGTGCTTGCGACCATTGATACGTTATTGGCATCGGCAAATACAGATAAATCTCGTTTATTGTCAGCACAACTCTTTATCAAAGATTTATCAGATTTCCAAACGGTGAATACGATATGGGTTGATTGGTTAAAAGGTTGTGTCGCTCCCTCGCGCGCGACCATTCAAGCGGATTTAGTCAATCCGAAATGGTTAATTGAAATTGCAGTTGTTGCAGCACAAAAATAAGGCAGTCAGCCTTATTTTTGCTTAAAGAATATTAAAAAAGAAGAAAAGTAACGTATTTGCTATAGCTAAAACTAAGTCAGATACGTATTTTCTTGCAAACAGAATGGATTGGTTATTTTAAAAGACAGCTGGGAATAGCGCATAAATAAGCAGCCAATCCATTTAGGAAGTAGTAAAAGGAACTTTTGTTATGACGGTTATTCATAATCAGTCAGAAGGTGAACAAGCACCTCAAGACTTACAACGGAAATTATCCAATCGCCATTTGCAATTGATTGCGATCGGTGGCGCGATTGGTACAGGTCTCTTTATGGGATCTGGCAAAACCATCTCCCTCGCAGGCCCATCAATCTTGTTTATTTACATGATTATTGGCGGCATGTTTTTCTTTTTAATGCGCGCTCTCGGTGAGTTGTTACTGGCAAATTTACAGTACAAATCTTTTGTAGATATGGCGCATGATTTAATCGGGCCTTGGGCTGGCTATTATTTGGGTTGGACGTATTGGCTCGGTTGGGTGCTGGTTGGTATTGCTGACTTGGCCGCAGTGATTAACTATCTTGGTTTTTGGCTACCAGATGGCACAACCTTTACCCCGATAGGACAGGCGGCGATTAGCGCGGGCTGCGTATTGTTTGTATTGGCCCTCAATTTACTTACAGTCAAATTGTTTGGTGAAGTCGAATTTTGGTTTGCACTGATTAAAATCCTCGCGATTATTGGTTTGATTGCGATTGGTGGCTACATGATTTTCAGTCACTTTACTGCACCACATGGCACAGTGGCATCACTCAGCAATATTTGGTCGCATGGCGGGATGTTCCCGAAAGGTGCTGAAGGCTTCTTGGCAGGTTTCCAAATCGCCGTATTTGCCTTTGTCGGGGTTGAGTTAATTGGAACAACAGCGGCGGAAACCAAAGACCCGCACAAGAACCTTCCAAAAGCGATCAATGCCATTCCGATTCGTATCATTTTATTCTATGTGCTGGCATTGCTTGTGGTGATGGCGGTTACACCGTGGAATAGCATCAGCCCAGATAAAAGTCCATTTGTAGAGTTGTTCATGAATGCAGGTATTGTGACGTCTGCAATCATCATGAACTTGGTGGTGCTTTCATCAGTAATGTCATCAATGAACAGTGGTGTATTCTCTACCAGTCGTATGTTATTTGGCTTATCTAAAGATGGTCAGGCACCGAACGCGTTTGGTCGTTTGTCAAAAAGTGCGGTTCCTGCCAATGGTTTGATTTTCTCGTGTGTATTCATCATGGGTGGCGCAGTACTTCAGTACTTTGTCCCAAATACGATGGAAGCATTTACCTTAGCCAGTTCTTTATGCGTGATTCTATTTATCAGTGTGTGGAGTCTAATTATGGTGTGCTATATCCGCTATCGTAAGTTACGCCCAGAATTACATGCACAATCAAATTTCAAGATGCCGGGCGGCGTGTTCATGTCTTATGTAGTGATTGCATTTTTGCTATTTGCTTTGGTGATTTTGGCACTTGAACCTGACACCTTAAAAGCATTGTATGTTAGTCCATTGTGGGTGGTCATTTTAGCGGTGACCTATCAATTGTTATATAAGCCACGTATGCGCAAACTTCGTGGTGAACTAGCTTAACTAGTTATTGTATATCTCCCATAAAAAGAGCTGACTACGAAAGATCAGCTCTTTTTCTATTTGCCATTTAGTATCTTAATCGACTAATAAATGTTGATATTTATCAGCCTGTTTACGTAAGTAATCCCAAACCAGTTTGATCCGTGGCTCATGCTGTAAATCCACAAAAGTCAGCATCCAAAAGGTATGATTAAAACGGACTTGTTCAGCGAGTACATCATTTAGTTCGGTTTTATCGTGTGCTAAAAACTTGGGCAAAATTGCCAATCCAGCACCTGCGCTGACCGCAATTTGTTGAGCCAAAATACTGCTGCTTCGGAAATTTGCTGTCAGTTTGAGAGGAAGGCGCTCTAAGCAATACAGTTCAGGACTATAGACCAGATCATCAATATAGTTGACGAAGCGATGTTGAGTTAAATCTTCTAAACGTCGAATCGGTGGGTTTTGTGCTAAATAATTTTTACTGCCATATATCTTTAGAGAATAGTCTGACAGCCGCGTAATGATATATGGCCCAGATGTAGGACGGTCAATTGACACCACAATATCGGCTTCACGATGCGACAGCTTAATCATCTTGGGTACAGGGATAAGATCGATGGTGAGCAAAGGATAATGAATCGAAAACTCAGCAAGTAGACGTGCAAGAAATGCTGTACCAAAACCTTCAGGTGTGCCAATTCGCACACGGCCTTGCAAAGGTTGATGCGGTTTTTCGATTTGTAGAAAGGCCTGTTCCATCTGTTCAACTCGTGGAACAAGAGCTAATCCTTCCATCGTTAGTTCATAGCCAGAAGCTTCTCGCTTAAACAACGTCGTGCCTAAAGTCAGCTCCAAAGCCTGAATTCGTCGCGCTACAGTGCTGTGTTCAACACCGATTACCCGTGCTGCATTGGTCAAAGTCTTGGTTCTCGCCAAGACCAAAAAAAATTGTAGATGATCCCAATCCACTTTCATTTTTATTGTATTCCCTGTGCATATTTGCACATCAATCGTGCATGAATTTGCGTTGGTGGTCAAAGCATTCTTTGCTAGTCTCGAACAAACGTTAAAAAAAGAAAATACGACGAATCGCTATTTTCGACAATGTGAACACAATAAAAATAGGCCTATGGAGAGGTTATGAATACAATCCAGAAAATCGAGCTGGAAACAGCAAAGCTACTCATTAATGGACAATTTATCGAGTCTGAAACACAGCAATGGCAAGATATTGTCAATCCTGCAACTCAAGAAGTGATTGGTCGTGTGCCATTTGCTACGGTTCAGGAAGTTGATGCTGCGATTCAAGCCGCACAAGATGCATTTGCGTCTTGGCGTCAAACGCCGATTCAGGCACGTATGCGTATTATGTTGAAGTTACAAGACTTGATCCGCACCAACATGAAAGAAATTGCACGCGTGCTGACCGCTGAACAAGGTAAAACTTTGGCGGATGCAGAAGGCGATATTCAACGTGGCCTAGAAGTGGTTGAGCATGCTTGCTCAGTCGGTACATTACAAATGGGCGAATATACCGAAGGTGTTGCTCGTGGTGTCGACACCTATACTTTGCAGCAACCTTTGGGTGTTTGTGCTGGGATTACCCCATTTAATTTTCCTGCCATGATTCCATTGTGGATGTTCCCAATGGCAATCGTTTGTGGCAATACCTTTGTCCTCAAACCATCTGAGCAAGATCCACTTTCGACCATGATGTTGGTCGAACTGGCGATTCAAGCAGGCGTTCCAGCAGGTGTACTCAATGTAGTACATGGTGGTAAGGAGGTCGTAGATCGCTTATGTACCAATCCGCTGATTAAAGCGATTTCTTTTGTTGGCTCAACCGCAGTTGGAACCCATGTGTATAACCTCGCAGGGCAGCATGGCAAACGCGTGCAGTCGATGATGGGTGCAAAAAATCATGTGGTGGTCATGCCTGATGCCAACAAAGAACAAACGCTAAATGCCTTAGTCGGTGCTGCATTTGGTGCGGCAGGGCAACGTTGTATGGCGCTTTCGGTTGCCGTCATGGTGGGTGAAAGTCAGCAATGGGTACAAGAGCTGGTTGAAAAGGCCAAAACCTTAAAAGTAAATGCAGGTCATGAGCCAAATACAGATATTGGCCCTGTGATTTCAAAACGTGCCAAAGCCCGTGTAATGGATCTGATCAACAGTGGCGTTGAGCAAGGTGCTGAACTTCTGTTAGATGGTCGTGATGTTCAAGTGCTTGGTTATGAGTCAGGTAATTTTGTTGGCGCAACGATTTTTAATGGCGTGACAACTGACATGCGCATTTATAAAGAAGAAATCTTTGGGCCAGTTCTGGCGATTATTTCGGTTGATAGTTTGGACGAGGCAATTGCTTTGATCAATGCCAACCCATTTGGTAATGGTGTTGGACTCTTTACTCAAAGTGGTGCGACAGCACGTACCTTCCAAAACTTAATCGATATTGGTCAAGTGGGGATTAACATTCCAATTCCTGTGCCTGTTCCATTCTTTAGTTTTACCGGTTCAAGAGGCTCAAAACTGGGTGATTTAGGTCCGTATGGCAAGCAAGCAGTACAGTTCTATACGCAAACTAAAACCATTACCAGTCGTTGGTTTGAAGACAGTAATGATGTCGGCAGTGTAAATACCACCATTAGTTTACGTTAAGGGGAATCAGGGATGAATATCGCCTTTATCGGTTTAGGAAATATGGGTGGCAGAATGGCCCATAACTTGCTCAAAGCAGGGCTTACAGTTTATGGTTATGACCTGAGTGAAGTGGCCAATCAACACTTTGCCGAAGCAGGTGGTGTGGTGTGCGACAGTCCACAAGCAGCTGCCAAACAAGCGGATGTAGTGATTACCATGTTACCTGCTGCAAAGCATGTCAAAGAGGTTTATCTCGGAGAACATGGTGTGCTGGAAGCATTGAAAGCAGGTGCTTTATGTATCGACAGCAGCACGATTGATCCTAAAACCATTCAAGATATTGCTGAGATTGCACACAGTAAAAATATCAAGATTTGTGATGCTCCTGTTTCTGGCGGAACAATTGGTGCTCAGGCAGGTACGTTAACGTTCATGGTGGGCGCAGATGAGTCCACCTATCAGGCGGCTAAAGCAGTGCTTGGTCATATGGGTAAAAATGTCATCCACTGTGGCGATGTTGGCGCAGGGCAAATTGCCAAAATCTGCAATAACCTCATTCTCGGTATTTCCATGACTGCTGTGGCTGAGGGCATGGCACTCGGTGTGAAACTTGGCATTGATCCAAAAGCGTTGGCTGGTGTAATCAATACATCAAGTGGGCGTTGTTGGAGTTCAGATGTTTGTAATCCGTGGCCGCATATTAGCGAAAATGCTCCGGCTTCTCGTGGCTATCAAGACGGTTTCGCGACACAACTGATGTTGAAAGATTTAGGTCTTGCTGTTGAAGCCGCAGGTCAGGTCAAACAGCCCATTCTATTAGGCGGTATGGTGCAGCAGCTTTATCAACAAATGTGTATGCGTGGAAATGCACATTTAGATTTTTCGAGCATTATTCACCAATATTTGCCTGAAGAAGCTTAAACAACACAAAGCCATAGGATGGCTTTTCAATCAATAAATGAAACTCTGTCGTAAATAACAACAAATTCAGACTGAGGGAATAGAGATGCTCAATTATAAAGATGTGGCACAAACTTTTGATTTTGAAAGTACGGCTCAAAAAATGCTGTCAGGTTCGTTAGATGCACTCAATGCGTGTTTTGAGTGTTGCGACCGACATGTAGATGGTGAAAAAGTGGCGTTGTATTGGCAAGGCAAAGATGGGCGTAAGGCGCATTATACCTTTCGTCAATTACAACAATGGTCGAGCCAATTTGCTAATTTTTTAAAATCTCAAGGCGTTCAGGCAGGTGATCGTATTTCGGGATTATTGCCGAGAACTCCTGAACTACTGGTCACAATCTTCGCCGCGTGGCGAATTGGTGCCGTATATCAACCGCTGTTTACGGCATTTGGCCCGAAGGCGATCGAACATCGTATTCAGCTTGCACAAAGTAAGTTGGTGGTGACGGATGTGGTCAATCGCAGCAAGCTTGATGAGGTTGAACATTGCCCAGCGATTGTGACGGTTGCTGATGCTGAAGGTGCAGCACTTAATCCAAGTGATTTTAACTTTTGGCATGTATTAAATCAGCAGTCTGATCAATGTGAATTGGTCATGCGTAATATTCAAGATACCTTTTTATTGATGTTTACCTCTGGGACAACTGGGCCAGCCAAACCACTGGAAGTGCCTTTGAAAGCCTTACTTGCTTTTGGTCGATACATGCAAGATGCGATTGGCTTAACTGAAGATGATGCGTTTTGGAATATTGCTGATCCCGGTTGGGCTTATGGTTTGTATTACGCTATTACTGGACCGTTATTCTTAGGGCATGCAACTTTGTTTTACGAAGGTGGCTTTAGCACCGATAGTCTGTGTCAAATCGTCAAGGATTATCAGATTACTAATTTGGCAGGAGCACCAACGGCTTATCGCATGATGATGGCTGCCGATCCTGCACAAATGGCAGCATTAAAAGGACAATTTCGTGTCGTCAGTAGTGCAGGAGAACCGCTCAATCCTGAAGTGATCCGTTGGTTTAGACAGGTACTTGATGCACCGATTTATGACCATTACGGACAAACTGAGGTGGGCATGGTGGTGTGTAACCATCATGGTTTACACCATGAAATCCGTGAGGGTGCGGCAGGATTCCCTAGTCCGGGCTATCGAATTGCAGTTGTCAATGAACAGGGTGAGGAACTCCCGCCTGATACTGCTGGGATTCTAGCAGTGGATATCAGCCAATCGCCGATGATGTGGTTTGGTGGCTATAAAGAAAGTCGCAAATCACCTTTTGTTGGTCATTATTACTTAACAGGTGATACCGCTGAACTGCATAGTGATGGCAGCATGAGTTTTGTTGGGCGTAGTGATGACGTGATTACTACATCAGGTTATCGAATTGGCCCATTCGATGTTGAGAGTGCGTTGTTGGAACACGATGCTGTTATCGAAGCTGCCGTAATTGGCGTGCCTGATCCAGATCGTACCGAGTTGGTGAAAGCCTTTGTGATTTTGGCTACAGGGGTGCAGTCAACTGTCGCACTTGCTGAGGAACTCAGTCAGTTTGTGAAAAAACGCCTTTCTGCGCATGCATATCCGCGTCTGGTTGAGTTTGTAACGGAATTACCCAAAACACCAAGTGGCAAGATTCAACGTTTTTTATTGCGGAATCAGGAAATTGCTAAGCAGCAAGCAAAAGCAGGATAAAGGAAGTAACGATGCAATTTACTGAAGAACAATTGTTAATTCGTGATATGGCGAAAAGCTTCGCTCAAGAACAAATTAAACCGAATGCCAGCGATTGGGATAGAGACGGCACTTTTCCCAAAGCAGCACTAGCGCAAATGGGGCAGCTTGGTTTTATGGGCATGCTTGTTCCAGAGCAATGGGGTGGGTCAGACACGGGTAATTTGGCCTATGTGTTGGCGCTGGAAGAAGTTGCTGCGGCTGATGGTGCGACCTCGACTATTATGAGCGTGCATAACTCAGTGGGATGTGTACCGATTTTAAAATTTGGTAATGATGAGCAAAAGGAACGTTTTTTAAAACCCCTAGCTCAAGGTGAAATGATCGGCGCATTTGCTCTAACTGAACCTCATACAGGTTCGGATGCTGCTGCGATTAAAACGCGTGCGGTTAAAGACGGTGACGATTACGTTCTGAATGGTGCAAAGCAGTTTATTACTTCTGGTCATAATGCAGGGGTGATTATCGTCTTTGCTGTGACTGACCCAAGCGCAGGTAAAAAAGGCATTAGTGCGTTTCTCGTGCCACGTGATACACCCGGATATGAGGTCATTCGTGTCGAAGAAAAATTAGGTCTACATGCTTCAGATACCTGCCAGATTGCATTGACCGACGTATGTGTGCATAAAAGTTTGATGTTAGGCAAAGAGGGCGAGGGTCTGAAAATTGCACTTGCCAATTTAGAAGGCGGTCGTATCGGAATTGCAGCACAGGCAGTGGGTTTGGCGCGTGCAGCCTTAGAAGAAGCAACACACTATGCCAAAGAACGTCTGACATTTGGTAAACCAATTTTTGAGCATCAAGCGATTGCCTTCCGTCTTGCTAGCATGGCAACGGAGATCGAAGCTGCACGACAGTTGGTGCATTATGCTGCGCGTCTCAAAGAAGCAGGTCAACCTTGCCTAAATGAAGCGTCAATGGCGAAACTATTTGCTTCAGAAATGTCAGAACGTGTTTGTTCGAACGCTTTGCAGGTTTTTGGTGGCTATGGCTATCTGAAAGATTTTCCGATTGAACGCATCTACCGTGATGCACGAATTTGTCAGATTTATGAAGGTACTAGCGATATTCAACGTTTAGTGATCGCACGTAGTCTATAAAACTCAAACAAGGATTGAATGATGCAGTGGCAAACTATTTTATTAGAAAAGCGTAATGGCGTTGGGGTGATCACGTTAAATCGACCGAAAGCCTTAAATGCTTTAAACAGTGAATTGATCAGTGAAGTAAATCAAGCACTCGACCAACTGGAAAGAGATGCTGAGATTGGCTGTATGGTGTTGGCTGGTTCTGAAAAAGCATTCGCAGCGGGGGCGGATATTAAGGAAATGGCCGAGCTGAATTTTCCTGATATTTATTTTGATGATTTTTTTCATCTCGCAGATCGAATTGCTCAACGCCGTAAACCGCTGATTGCCGCAGTGAGTGGTTATGCTTTGGGCGGTGGCTGTGAATTGGCATTGATGTGTGACTTTATCTATTGTGCTGAGAATGCCAAATTTGGATTGCCTGAAGTCACTTTGGGCGTGATTCCTGGGATCGGTGGTACGCAACGTTTAACCCATGCGATTGGTAAAGCTAAAGCCATGGAAATGTGTTTGACTGCACGTCAAATGGGTGCTGTGGAAGCAGAGTTAAGTGGTCTGGTTGCGCGTGTATTCAATAAAGAAGATTTACTCGAACAAACGCTACAAGCTGCTGAACAAATTGCGACACGCTCACTCACTGCCAACATGATGTTGAAAGAAACCATTAATCGTGCATTTGAAGTCAATCTTACGGAGGGCTTACGCTTTGAACGACGTATGTTCCATTCTATTTTTGCGACTGCGGATCAAAAAGAAGGTATGCAAGCGTTTGTTGAAAAGCGACAGGCAAACTTTAAAAATCAATAAAGAGAACGAAAAAAATGAATGCAGAACATCTCATCATTGAGCAGCAAGGTGCTCTTGGCATCATCAGCTTAGATCGGGTAACACATTTGAATGCGTTATCTTTAGAAATGATCGAAGGGATTCGTACACAACTCGAACTTTGGCGAAATGATGCTGCTATTCAAGCTGTTTTGATCAAGTCTAATAGTCCAAAAGCTTTCTGTGCAGGTGGAGATATTCGTTATCTCTATGATAGCTATCAAAAAGGCACGGCAGATCACCAAGGTTATTTTAGTGCCGAATATCAAATGCTGACCACAATCCGCGAATATGAAAAACCTGTGGTGGTTTTGCTGGATGGTTATGTCTTGGGTGGCGGATTTGGTTTGGCGCAAGCCTGCCACATTATTGTGAGTAGCGAAAAGTCCCGTTTTGCGATGCCTGAAACAGCAATTGGTTTTTTCCCCGATGTGGGAGCGACTCATTTTCTATCTCGATTAGATGATATTGGCGTTTATATGGCGATTACAGGTGAGCAAATCAGTAGTAGCGATGCGCTTTATTTAGACCTGATCGACTACCATGTACCAAGTGAAAAACTTCAAACCTTACAAGATGCACTGACCGCTGAAGGCAATCTCAATCAACAAAATATCGAACATATTGTCAGTTGCTTTATTACACGCCCTGCCGAGAGTGAGCTAAAACAGTTGTCGGATGCCATTCGTCAACATTTTGGTTTTCAGCATTTGGATGAAATTGAGCAAAGTCTAGCGAATGAACAAGATGAAAAATTGCAGCCGTGGGCAAGTAAAATGTTCAATCTCTTACAACAACGCTCATTTGTCGCAAAACAAACCAGTTTGAAGCTACAACATCTTGGACGCGGATTGTCATTGCAGCAATGTATGCAACTTGAACGTGATTTGCAGGATATTTGGTTCGAACATGGCGATTTCATTGAGGGTGTACGTGCGTTGATTGTGGATAAAGACAAACAGCCGCAATGGAAAAAACAGAACCCTGAACTTGAGCAAATTTTAGAAAAATTGAGCTAATCATCAACCGATTTATTTGAACTTAAAGGAGAGGAAAAGATATGCAAGACGCTTATGGTTCAGTCGAATTGTAAGGATAAAAATTCAGAATAAAAATTTCCAAGAAAGGAAAATGAAGATGCAAACATTACATGGAAACGGTTCAAATTCTAAAAAGTCATCCCATCGATTGGCGGGTATCTCAAGCATGGTCGGAACTACGATTGAGTGGTATGACTTTTTTATCTATGGTGCGGCAGCAGCACTGATTTTTAATAAATTATTCTTCCCAAATCTTGATCCGCTGACAGGCGTTCTTGCCGCATTTGGCACCTATGCTGTGGGTTTTATTGGACGGCCTCTCGGTGGTTTGGTATTTGGTCATTTTGGTGACAAAATCGGTCGTAAATCCATGTTGTTATTAACATTAATGTTGATGGGGATTCCGACGGTATTGATTGGACTGTTACCGACTTATGAGTCGATTGGATATTGGGCTGCAATTTGTCTAGTCGTCTTACGATTTATTCAAGGTATGGCGATGGGTGGTGAATGGGGTGGTGCAGTACTCATGGCCGTTGAACATGCACCCGAAGGTGGTAAAGGTTTCTGGGGCAGTTTACCTCAAGCCAGTACAGGTGGCGGCTTATTACTCGCATCAGTTGCGCTTGGATTAGTCTCATTATTACCCGAACAAGCATTATTTAGTTGGGGTTGGCGTATTCCTTTCCTTGCAAGTATTGTCTTGCTGGCAGTGGGTTGGTATATCCGTGTCAAAGTGCCAGAGTCACCTGATTTTGAGAAAGTAAAACAGCAGGCGGAAGAGGTTAAAATTCCTGCTTTACAAGTGTTTAAACAACATCCGAAGCAATTGATTTCTATCATTCTGGCGCGTGCTGCTGAAAATGCTTGGTTTTATCTTGCTTCAACGTTTACCTTGGCGTACACCACGACTCAGCTTGGTGTTCCAAGACAAGACATTTTATTCGCCACAATGTGCGGTGCTGTGGTGATTTTATTTATGACGCCGTTATGTGGACATTTGTCAGATAAAGTCGGTCAACGCAATATGTTCATGTTTGGATTGTGCGTGTTGGCGCTCTATAGCTATCCATTCTTTAGTATGCTCAATACCAAAGATCCTGTCTTGGTTTGGACGGCGATTGTCTTGGCAATCGGTGTAGTTTTTCCGATTATGTATGCACCCCAAGCACAGTTGTTTGCGCGTCAGTTCCCTGCGGAAATTCGCTATAGCGGAATCTCAATTTCAGTACAGTTGGCGGGAGTTCTTGGCGGTGGGATTGCACCATTGATTGCTACAAAATTATTGAGCATAGGTGGAGGAAATCCTTACCTAATT
>NZ_DJLC01000132.1:0-3963 GCF_002434875.1 Acinetobacter sp. UBA6526
GGTACAGAAGCACAAGATTGGGCATCCATGCTGTTACGTATGTACTTGCGTTGGATTGAACGTCATGGCTTTAAAGCTGAATTGATGGAAGTTTCTGACGGTGATGTTGCAGGAATTAAATCTGCAACGATTCGTGTGGATGGTGAGTTTGCTTATGGTTGGTTACGGACAGAAAGTGGTGTACACCGTTTAGTGCGTAAATCGCCATTTGATAGTAACAACAACCGTCATACATCATTCTCGGCAGTATTTATCTCGCCTGAGATTGATGACAATATTGAGATCGATATTAATCCATCGGATGTTCGAACAGATACTTATCGTGCTTCGGGTGCAGGTGGTCAGCACATTAACAAAACTGATTCTGCGGTACGTTTAACCCACGCACCAACAGGTATCGTGGTGGCGTGTCAGAACCAACGTTCACAACATGCTAACCGTGATCATGCGTGGAAACAGTTACGTGCCAAGCTCTATGAATTAGAGATGAGTAAGCGTAATGAAGCAGCTCAAGCTTTGGAAGATTCAAAGTCAGACATCGGTTGGGGCAGCCAAATTCGTTCTTATGTCTTAGACGATTCACGTATTAAAGATTTGCGTACAAGTGTAGAAACATCGAACACCAAAGCAGTCTTGGATGGTGATTTAGACAAGTTCATTGAAGCAAGTTTGAAACAAGGTTTATAAGTTTAAAACGGCAATTTCGTTCAGCATCTTTTGGTTAATCGGAAAAATATGATATTAATATCGATAAAAACAGATATTAATATTTATAAAATTCGATATACTAAGTTTAGATGCTGAACAAAGCTTTTGCCTGTTGAGAAACGTGGTGAGTCTATGGATATTGATGTTATAAGCAAAGCCTTAGCCAACCCATTACGTCGACAAATTTTGCAGTGGTTAAAAGAGCCAGAGCAATTTTTACCTGTACAGGAATGTGGTGGTAGTTTTGAGCGTGGTGTATGTGCTGGGCACATCGAACGTTTAGGCAAAGTTGCGCAATCGACGATGTCGAATCATTTGTCTGTGTTACAGCAAGCGGGTTTGATTAATGTCGAAAAATATGGGCAATGGTCTTATTTCACACGTAATGAAGCTTTGATTCAGCAATACATCGAACATTTAAAACAAACACTCTGACGGCGAGGATAAGGGCAATCTTAACCCGCTGAATAGAGTGAAGTTGAGGCGATCATGGCTGAATTAAACTCTACCTTACAAGTAGGTGACTTTAAGATTAAAAACCGTTTGGTTTTAGCTCCTTTAACGCGTGCACGTAGCGGTGCGTCTCGTGTTCCAAACGATTTAATGGTGGAATACTATCAACAACGTACCAATGCGGGTCTAATCATTACCGAAGCAACGGTGATTAGTCCAAAAGCCGCAGGTTATGCCAATACCCCAGGCTTATGGTCACAAGAACAAGCACAGGCTTGGAACAAGATTGTTGATGCAGTGCATTCACAAGGCTCAAAAATCGTGGTTCAGCTTTGGCATGTTGGTCGTATTTCACATCCCGATTTGTTAGATGGTGATACGCCTGTTGCGCCAAGCGCAATTCAGCCTGCTGGTGAAGTGAGTTTACTTCGTCCAAAACGCCCATTCGTTACGCCGCGTGCATTATCCCATGAAGAAATTCAGGAAATTGTTGCACAATATAGAAATGCTGCTGAACAAGCGAAAGCGGCAGGTTTTGATGGTGTAGAGTTGCATGCTGCCAACGGATATTTGATTGACCAGTTCTTGCAAAGTTCAACCAATCATCGTGATGATGAATATGGTGGTTCAATTGAAAACCGTGCACGTTTACTGTTACAAGTCGTTGATGCATTTATTGACGTGTGGGGTGCGGGTCGAGTGGGTGTTCATTTAGCGCCACGTGGTGATTCGCATGATATGGGCGATGAAAATCCATTAGCAACTTTTGGCTATGTCGTTGAGCAATTGGATCAGCGCAATGTTGCTTTTATTTTCACGCGTGAATACCAAGCCGAAGACAGCTTAATGCCTGCATTACGTTCGAAATTTAAAGGTGTATGGATTGCAAATGAAGGTTTAACGGCTGATTCTGCAAAACAAATCTTGGCAACAGGTCAAGCAGATGCAGTGTCATTCGGCAAAGCTTATATTGCCAATCCAGACCTGTTAGAACGTTTGCAAAATGATTTACCTTTAAATGCTATTCAGCCTGAAACCTTATATGGCTCAGGTGCAGAAGGTTATACAGATTATCCTGCTTTTGAACAGTTAGAAGCTTAATCTGATCTAAAAGACTCATGCTATTTACCAAAATGGCATGAGTTTTTTATTGAAATTCCGCATAATAAGCACACATCAAATCGTGAAATATGGTCTAGGATGGCGCAGAAAAACGCAGTGCAGCAAACACCCTTTTGGTATAACTTTTTATTGACCTGTATCAAACCGTTATATCGTTGGAAAATAAAACAACGCGCTGAAAATGATGCGGCATTTCAACAAGAGTGTATCGAGCGTTTTGGCCCTTTTCAGCCCCCTAAAAACTTACAAACGATTTGGTTTCATGTGGTCTCTGTTGGGGAAACCAATGCAGCACAGCCTTTGATCGAGCATTATTTAAAATTAGGCCATCCTGTGTTGGTAACCAATACGACGAAGACGGGGCAGGCGCGCGCCAAATCGCTGTTTCTGAAAGCACCTTATCTCGATTTATTTCAAGCGGTTTATTTGCCCGTTGATCAAAAGCCATTGCTCAAGCAGTTTTTTGATGTATATCAACCCAAACTTTTGGCATTGGTTGAAACTGAAATCTGGCCAAATTTGATTGCGGAAGCCAAGCAACAACAGATTCCCTGTATTTTATTGAATGCCCGCCTTTCTGAAAAATCGGCGAAAGGCTATGGCAAAGTGGCACGATTGACCAAGCTAATGTTACAACAACTGACGTGGATGCTGGCACAAGATGTGGCAACCCAACAGCGTTATGTTGAATTGGGTTTAGATCAAGCCAAAAGTCAGGTGGTTGGAAATATTAAATTTGATATTACTGCACCGCAGCACTATGTCACACAGGCAGAACAGTTCAAACAAGATTGGCAACTCGAACATCGTCAAATCATCACCCTTGCCAGCACACATGCGCCAGAAGAGGAGAATTTACTGAAACAGCTACAGCCGCACTTAAATGCAAATCCAGCTTTGCTGTGTATTGTGGTGCCTCGTCATCCTGAGCGATTTGATGAGGTCTACCAGGTATGTCAGCGTTTAAATTTAAATACGCAACGCCGTAGCCTGCAACAACCGATTCAAGTGGATACACAAGTTTTTCTTGCTGATAGCATGGGGGAAATGTGGTTGTGGTATGGCTTGAGCCAAGCGTGTTTTGTTGGCGGTTCATTGAATGAACCGGGTGGTGGTCATAATATCTTAGAACCTATGGTACTTGATGTGCCGACTGTCATTGGACCGCGCTATTTTAACTTCCAAAGTATTGTCGATGAGTTTGTTGCAGAGCAAGGCATTTTGATTGGAGGTGATGCAGCACAGATTGTGCAACAGCTGTTGAGCTGTTTAGAAAATACTGCTCAAAAACAACGTTTAGTTCAGCAAGCTCAGTTGGTTTTACAACGAAATACGGGTTCTTTACAAAAGCATATTCAGTTAATTGATCATTATTTACAGCAAACCGCATCCTCATGAATATTGTGTTACTTGAACCAGAACAGACACAATCTGAGCTTTGGAATATTGAAAATCCAAGACAATTGCAACATTTACGTCAGCATTTACAACTTCAAGTAGGTGATTCGCTGAAAGTCGGTATTCGACACGGTCTACGCTATTTGACAGAAGTTGTTGCATTGAATGAGACGCGAATTGTGGTGCGCCCGATTGAGACCGAAGCTGTACCTGCTAAGCATCCTGTACATTTGATTCTTGCCTTACCTCGTCCCAAAGTGTTGCGTCGAATGATGATGGATG
>NZ_DJLC01000014.1:0-11198 GCF_002434875.1 Acinetobacter sp. UBA6526
GTCGTAACAACGAATCATCATTTGCTTCATTTGCTTTAGTTAATTGCCCAAGCGTACGCATGTTTGCGCCTGCGGTGGTATCAATTACCAACTGTAAGTCACCTTTCGGCGCACCATTGTCTTGAAGAGCTTTCAACGCAAGAGCACTGTCTTTCAAATTGGTTGCAAAAGGTGTTGTACCTGCTACACCCACTGCGCGAGACGCACCAACTGCCAAACCTGCAACATCCGCTTCAACTTCGTTCGCAAGCGTACGCATTGCTTGAGCGAACTGATCACGAAGAATCGTGTTGTAAGATGCACCGTTATTATCAAGTGCAAGCTTTTCTTCACCATTCCAACGCACAGGGACGCGACGAGCTTTCGTAATGGTCATATCGACCTTGCCAATAACTTGATCGCCATCATCTGGTGGTGTCACACCAGCAACAATATCAGATGCAGTTGCAGCAGGTGCTACAGGTGAGGTTACTGTTTGTCCTTTAGCAGCGCGGTCATAAGTCAAATCAGATGAAACTGCTGGAATAAAACCAGTTAATTCACGAGATACAACATCAAGCGCATTAAAAATAGTGACCGTTAGGCCCGTTAAAGTGTTAGCCATTTATTAGCTCCATTAATCAATTACATTGCCGCCTTTGCGGATATAGTTAGCTTTTTCAGTAGGATTCATTGCATCGAACTCACTACGTTTAATTGTGTTTTTGTTGCCTGAATTGTTGCCACCTTGACCACCTGCACCATTAGGTTTTGGGAAGAAGTAAGGTTTTGATTCGCGAATATCTTCAATCCACTCTTTTGGAGTAAGTGGGTTTTTGCCATCTTTACCAATAATTACGTCACCATTTGCATCAATCGCAACTGCATTGCCGTTTTCGTCTAATGAGAACTTAGATAATGCGAGTGCTGTAATGTCATCAGTAGCTTCCGATAAACCTTGAGCCGCACTGAATGCTTGAGCAATTTGACCTTTAACAACTGACTGCTTAAACTTATTTGCATAAGCTTCTGCCTTGTCAGCTCGAGCCTTTTCAGCATCGAACAACTTCTGATGTTCTGCTTTTAATCGCTCGGTACGTTTTCCGAATACTTCGTCAATCTTGCCCTCAGCAAGTAATTTCGTTTCTTCATCTTGCCCAGCTTTTTGAAGCAAACCTTTTACTGCTCCGATATCCAATCCTTCAAACTGACCTTTAAAATTGGTCAACTCATCAGATAAGGTTTTGTTCTTGCCTAGAAGCTCGTTGTTTTTGGCTTTGAGACCTGAAACATGTTGCTCAACATATTGGTCTAGCTGTGCTTTGATCGCTGGATCTTCAAAGTTGATCTGTACTGAGCCTTGCCCACCAGAACCACCTTCACCACCATCTGCACCAGCTTGATTTTGTAAAGACATTAATTGGCGTTTTAAAAATTCAGACATCTAAAATCTCCTAGAGATACCGCCTTGCGGATTTAATTGTTGGAGCCTTTGGCTTTGCTTCAGGCAATAAAAAAGCACCCGAAGGTGCTAAGGTTTGAAATCCAAGTATTTTAGAAACTGGTCGGTTGAGCCACAGAGCGAACCAAATACATAAGAGCTGTCTGAAAGTCAGTCTTAGCCATTGCAGCAAAGCGCTCAGGGGTTGCTAATTCAAGACGATCCCATTCCTCCAGATCGTGGACTTGTTGCCCTGCGTCGCATTTACAGTTGTATCGTTGAGTGGCAATGTGCTTTTGTACTTTTTCAATTACAGATTGCACTTGTGGACCAATGGCTTTAATTTCATTCATCAGGTTAATTTCTTCCTGAGATAAATCTCGATATCCTTTGATCTTTTGATGTTGGTTTTCCATTTTCTTTCTCACAATAAAAAAGCACCTCATTGGGTGCCTATGATTTAAATTTGGTTTGGTTAATACTTAGTTTTTTGGTGTTCGGCGGTACATGTCTGGAATGCAACAAACCATATCTTTAACCAATGATTTGCTGCATCCCGCATTACGATTGCATCAGCCCGACCATTATCAAAGCTTGGCTTAAGCTCATAACGCATAGAGAAATGATTAAACTTAAGAACTTTGTGATGGTCTTTTAGGTTTGTTTTTTCAAGCTTTTCTAAGATTTCACGCTCAAATAACCACACAGTGCGCTTTAACCCAGTTTCTTTTGGCTCAGATTTACTCATAATCCCAACCTCTTAAACATTTCTTCATCAAGCTTTTTGAGTTCAGCAAGTGTGAATGGCTGACCTGTTAAGGGATCTACAAACTTATCCAATGAGTACTTACCATCTTTAAATAGTTTGTATCGTGATGGCCCAAGCCAAGACTTTTGAAAGACTGCATCTTGTTTATCAAACCAACCTTTAAAAGTTGTATTTGAATCCACAACACCTATTTCACCTTCACCATTCACTTTATTGTTGAATGGACGCATGCCGATTGTTTTACCTGAGTCATCAGAAACAGGAATGAGGATTGACCTACAGTTAGGGTGAAGTGGCGGCACAGGATGAGGCTCATCCTTCTTGTAAACCTTGTCTGAATAGCCCATACAGATTTTAGAAGTTCGACTATCCAGTGTTGCAATGAACTTCACATACTCGACACCAAGCGCAGTGTATGTTTCATTCAAGGCCACATTTGATACATGACTTCGAGCAGTACGGACCATTGTAGAAATCTGGTTTCTACTCTGATCAAGCAATCCATCTTGGTAATTAAGTGCTTTCTTGCCCTTAATTCGCTGCACGATCTGTTGATTCGTTTGACCTTGAGATAGGCCATCCCTAATGGTCTGCTCTACTCTTACTCGCGTATCATCTGCAATCCTCGCAAAAATAGAATCAAGCAGTACACCACCACTTAAAGGCGTTTTCTTTGTCTTGTTGAATAGCGCCTTGCCATTTGGCTCTATCTTGCGATTAGCGAGAGTTTTAGCTTGATATGTGGCTTCGTATACTGCCAATGCTGTAGCACTTACAGTGAAACTCTCAAGTAATCCAGTTGCCACACTTACTTGCCAAGTCTGAACTAATGTCCTAACTTCTTTTAATGCTGGTGAAGTGTATTGTCCTGCCATTAATGCAGTCATTTCCGCATCACTTAAGCCATCCAATAAATCCCTTAATTTTGAAATCATCTCAAATGAAAGAGAATCAAACTGAATTAAGAGTTTATTGATTTCAGTTGAAGACAGCCTATAAAGATAAGCTTGATGAGAAACTAAAGCATCAAGTAGCGCTTGTTGTGACACCTGATTGTTCATTAGTCACCCCTGCAACATACCCAGTCATAGGGCTGTTGGTCATTTCATTTTCAATGCGATCAAGTTCTTGTGAATATTCAATATCTGGGATTTTCCCAGTTCTGATGTAATCCCAATAGGTCTCCATAGATATTTTGTTAGCTAGAGCTGCTTCATATAGCTGCTTAGCAAGGTTCACATCAAATCCGAGAGAACCAAAGTCAGGTTTTACATTGAAGCGGTAGTCTTTATCACTAAGCCCAAGCCACAATGCACCATATTTAATGACTTGCTCAATCGCCTCCGCAGCAGTAATAACCATTCCGTACAATGTTGAATACTGATCATCTTGACGAGCTTTTCGAGCTTCGCCTGATTCAGCACCACCAATATCCATTACACGAGCACCAGCCTCTAAAGCTGCATTCTTTTGGTCACGCATTGCAGTGCGTTTAGCCTCAATGCCTACACCTTGAATTTCGAGATATCCACATTGCCCACCTTGCGGTAATTGCCATGCAGCCATTGGACCCGTCACACGCAAAGGCTTATCTTCATCAACACCTGAAACCCAAGGTTGAGGATGACTAGTTAAATGCAACTCTTGGAAATATTCAGCACTTAACTGGTAATACTTAATAGCCGCCTTAGCCATTGTCATTAAAGGCATTTCGTCAATTGAAGGCGTATTATTCATACTGCCAACGTAAACAACAGGAATAAACGAAAGTGTCTTATTACCTAAGCCCGGATATGTTTCTTCAATTACTGTATTGTCGTCAGTAAATAATCTTGATCTGTATTTGCCGTCAATAATATCAAGAGCTCGGTAAAAGCACTCTTTATTGTGAGCAAATTCATCTTCAGAATTATCATGAGCTTCCTTAAAAACTGAGAGTGTTAAATCTGTACGACCTGCAACTGTCTTTTCTTTCCAGTTAATGCCGTCTTTTGCCCAATACAAAGCGATATATGGCTTGCCAGACTCATCAAAATCAAGCATCAAAGCACAACGTGCATAAGAAAGCTGAGCCTCAACAACTCGCAGAAATAATTGCTTTAAGCCAAAACCATCTGTAGTTGCTTGTTCAATTAATGGTTTTAGACGTGAATCTACAATATTGATATCTGGCTCAAGTTTTGACACTAAACCAATCATTGCTCTTTTAGAATCACGCACCCATTCAGGATATTCTGCTCGCTGCTTGAATGACTCATAGATACACTTATTTTTTGGATCTACTTCTTCGGCCATTATCATGCCTTGGGACTTTGGTAAAAGCGTTACACCTTGCTCTTTTACACAACGTTCCCCACCCAAGGCATAATCCATAAATTCCCAATCCGGCATTGCCTTTGCATAATCCGGATGAACAGTACTAACTGTCATAATTCACCTACAATAATCCATAAATTGGAGTCTGCGAAACCACCCTAGATTTCTTGCTCATAGCCACAGCAAACATACGGAAGCCATCAGCACCGTGTGAGTGAATGTCATGAAGTGGGTTGTCTTTCCAACATCCAAGCTTGTCATTCCACTCTTTTCGGTAGTTCTCAAGATGAGTGATGCCTTCTGCACATTTGTACTCATCAAATTCACATAGAGGCAAAATCTCACGAACCTGCTCAATACCATCCATCACCGTTATATTTGGCACCACTTCGAAGTTGACTGAGTACTTCTCCCCGTCATCAAGCACATAGCCCTCTTTGGCAATGTCTAAACGAGACTTCCCATCATTCATAAGAGAGCGGTTTTTAATGTCGTGCGGAGCATAATGCTTGCTGTACTTGTAGCCTTTTTCTTTAAGCACTTTGAAATAGTGCCGCATACCTTCGCCTGAGTTTTCGTAGTAGTCGATAACTTGATAACAAGTATCTGATAGCTTCCGAATAAACCAGATCACCATAGAGTCTGAGACACCCAAGTCCCAAAATGTCATGACAGGCAAATGATCATTTGATGGCAATGAACCAATGCGTTTATTGGCATACAAGAATTTAAATTGGTTCTTGTAGTAAGCACCTTCAACAGACTGAGCAAAAGCTTCACTAGGAATACTTGGATATTCCCGCTTCATATCCTCGCCAAGAGTTTTCTCTTTTGAGTGATACCAAGCCCTTTGCTTTGGCGTTGTTTTAATCTTGTACTTAACTTCCAGTTCTTCAAAGTATTGAACTAGGCGCTGTGGGAGTTCTTCAGTTGGTTCAATTTCATAATCAGCATTCTTCCACCAAGAAAAGAAAAAGAACTTCCAATCAAGTGGGCTTAGTTTTTTGCTGAGTAGTAATAACTTTTCTGCTAATTGGCAGAATTCGTAGAAGTAACCGCTTTTACCCTCTGCTGTACTTTCGAGTGTGATACGACCTTTAAGGCTTACTGCTTCAAATGCACCAGTAACAATCTCACGTGCTTTATCTGGGAACTTCGCACAAATCTTACCGAACTCAGACACATGTAATCGGTCTAAAGTTCCACCACGAAATGAAGTTGAAACGGTAATTGAGCCACCTTTAACAAATACAAGCTCATCCTTAGTTTGAATCTCTAAAGGATTGGCTGCTTTGATAAGGTGTGGCAAGCGATCGTAAGCGTACTTAACCTTTTCACGGAACAGACGCTTAGCATCATGTAATGTATGGGCAATCAAAGCACACTTATCAGACATGAACAATGCAGCATCTAACTGAATCATGCACATCTCAGTGGTAAAACCTAACTGACGTGCCTTTAAGATGATGTTACGTGTCCATTCGTTTTCGAAGTATTCAAGCTGTTCAAGTGTCATCTTGAACTTAACTTGCTTACCCTCTTTATTCGTAATGTAGTAAAGATTATTTAAGCGCCATAACTGGTCTTTAAGTTTCGCTTTATGCTCGGGATTCAGCATGGCTACTCCTTATAGTTACGCATCCTTCCCTATTTCATCCATCAATTCTGATAATGACTGAACTTCAAGTGTCAGCTTATTCTCTTGTTTGTCAGCTAAGCCAAGCTCACGGGCAACAATAGAAGCATTAAGCAATCCAGCACTTGCACCTTCAAACTTTTGAGTGAAGATAACCCTTTTGATATCGCTACAGATTCCAATAAAACCTTCTTTAGAGCAGTAAGTTGCCCAAGTTTCGTCAGAGATATCAAGAAAGAAACATAGACCTTGAATGGTCATTGCGCGCATCTTCGGCAAATCTTCAACAGTTACAACGCCCTCATATGCAAATGCCTTCGCCTCTTCTAGTGGGTTATCTGTAACCCATTCAAAGTATTCACAGGCAGCTTCCCATAGTTGTTCTGGATCTTCAAAGATCGGTTTACGACCGTGAGAGCTGCGCTGCTCCCAGAATCTATTACCGATTGGAGCTGCCATATATTTACCTCATTAAAAAACCGCCACTTGGGCGGTCATAACTACTTCACAATTTCCAACTTTTCCAAGAACAGATCTAGCTCTTCCTCAGAATTAAACTCTAGATCTAGGGTGTCATTGGAGGTTAAAGTTAAAACTAACTTATAAAAATCTCTATGAGCAAATTTATTGTTTTCTGATGTAGCCTTTTTCACTTTTACCACATGATTTAAATTAATGTATTCGGATTTATGCTGAACAAACATTATTTTTCCTTTATTAGTAATGATTAAAGAAAAAACAATATATCTTAGCTGCTTAACTATTCCAACACATACTTAAGATCATCAGGCGTTTCCAAATAACACCCGTTTTTATTGCAGAATGCGTGAATGTCGTTTAGGTATTCAGTGAATTGAGCTGTGCTTGCATCTGTAGTGCTCATTAGCTCACAAAGGCCATTTGCCACATCTTGGTAGAGTGGATGTTTAGAATCCTTCAGCTCTCTAACAGCCTTGAATGTTTTCTTATATTGGCCAACGTCATCACGGTCATAGATTTTTGCTAAGAAGTTCTTCTTGAAGAACAGATGCTCATAGTCTTTATCTGTACCTTGACCTTTAGCCCATTGATTAAGCCACATCCAGTACAAGCGGTTTTGAGCCTTTGAACGATCTTTCTCTTGTGGTGCAATCAATACGACTAACGGCTTCCCTTCACTCGCTGCCTTTGCATGATTAGAATTTAGATACCCAATTACATAGTTGATGTCAGAATGGTTTTTGATGACGAATCTAGGTTCCATTTTGACCTCGCAATAAAAAACCACCCGTGGGTGGCTTAAAATAATGCAATCCGCTCTGCTAAAACATCATTATAGGCATCCATATGCTTTTGTTGCTCTTGCAGTAATGCCCATTGTTCATTATCAATAAAAGACGGCTGACCTTTATTCAAGAAGTTTTCTAAAGCATCTAGTTTCTGGGTTAATTCCAACTGCTCCAAACGCACTCGATCTTGTGGAGTTTGTGACTGGTGATATGTTCTATCAAAAACATCTTTAGGTGACCACGAGATATAGCCAGAATGACGATCATCGTTAGGGCTGCCACCATCAAGATATTCAACTAAATATCCCTGTTGGTATGGGTCTTCATTTTCAGGAATCTGCCAGCCACGATACTGGTTGTATTCGCCAAGTGTCATCGTTTTTGCTTTAAGGGTTTTTGTGCCTGTGTACTGATACATATTATTTCTCACAAAAAAAAGAGCCGTATGGCTCAGTTAAAAAATCTCTTTGTCCGTTTGATTCAACATCCTTCCAGTCTTTTCTAGCATCTTTGCGAACCATTCAACCGACTCTGATCTATTCATCTTTTGAAATTGGTCGTATTCCACGTGATGATTCCTGCACAATGGAATCGTTTTAGAGTCACAGGCTTTCAATCCCATGCCCTTACCGTGACCTGATTGATTGCTATGGGCAGCATCCACTGGCGACCTGCCACACACCACACACGGCAGCTTTCTAATTGCTGCTAGTCGCTTTGCATCACGCATCTGGATGCTGATCTACAAGCTCATCAATCTTCTGAACTCGATAACTTAACGCTTCTTTTACATCTTGTGGGATACGTGGATCGAACTGCATGCCACGCATAAAATTAGCAACTGATTCAAGTTGCTCAAGCAATTCTTCGTTATCCATTTTGCTTTCCTCTTACGGTCTCGCATAGCGTTTTATATTGTGCTGAATGTTATTGATGTTCTTATCTATATCGTGAATGCGTTGCTGACATGCTTGCTTAAACTGAAACGTTGAATTGAGATGATTAAGACTTTCCAATTTTTCTTTGTCTTGATGTAATGATTCAAGATTCTTCTTTGCTTCGACTAGGTCCATACAATCACCAATTACACCAAACCAAATAAGCTGCAAATAACATCACAGCCAAATAAAACACCGTTTTGATTACGTTCTTAAACTGCTGACAATCTTCTTCAATTTGTTTGAGTTCTTCTTCGTCCATAGCGCCACCATTTAGCTACATTTACTTTGCTAAAAATTAAAAAGGGCATGGCAAACTGCCACACCCTTGCCTTAGATTACGATATTGATCAGCTCGGCAACTGATCTACCGCTACTCACAATCACACACACCTAACATGCACGGTCTGCTTTACTTGCTTTCAATCCTCTTTAGGTCGGGACGCCACTCCCTAGTTTAAGCCCACAAAGGGAAGTTTACTCGATGGCATGTTCCACTGGTCAGCACTCCAGTAGGCTTGGGTCGCCTTTTTACAGGCAATAAAAGCCCCACCGAAGTAGGGCATAAAGAGGAAACTTAAAACTGTTTATCTAGTTCAGCTTGGTAAAGCTTTTCTTTCAATAGATAGCCTTCAAGCTGCCAGATTTTATTACGTGCATTTTCATACGCAATCTTCTGACCAATTTCAGCATTGAAGTTTTCAGGACTTGCACATGCTGATTCACCCGTAACTGTGAAACCGTTTTTCAAAACAATTACACAGAAAGTTAATAGGTCAAGCTGCTGTGGTGGATTGATGAATCGCTCACCTTCAGGTAGTGAATTAAATTCTTCAGAAGATGCGAGTGCGCCTGCATAACCATCACCAGCCGTAAAGAAATGAACGCTTTGAATAACTGAATCAATATGATCAGGAGTTAATCGTGGCGCATTTAAGTTTTTAGATTGAATTTCTTGCTCAATCTGTTTTTCGTTTGACATTTTCTTCTCACTTTTCGATAGACAACAAAAAAGCCCACCTTTCGATGAGCCTTAATGATTGGTCACTTTACCGTGTAATACGACCAGTATAGAAAAACTATACTCTAGTTATCAAAAAAATGCTAACAATTATTTTTAGCTACTTTGTAAGTTTCTTTCTTATACTTTTCAATAGCTTTTGCAGCTTCATCTATTGCCGACTCTATTGCCACTATCATGAGGTTTTCGTATGCCTTCCATGTTTGTCGATAAGAGCTAACAGACATTTGATGTGTTTTCATCCCTGCATAAGCCAAACGACCTTTTGCAGTGTAGTTATCTTCAAGATCAGGGTCTAAGGCGAAATCTAAAACCATTTTCGCTACTAACCACCCTAGATGATACATTGCAATGCCCTCAGGCTCTCGCTTCTTATCACTTACAGCATTCTTGATTAAGATATTTGCCAAGTGTTGACGAACATACTCATAATCACTCTGAGCCTTGCCATCAAATATAATCAAAGCTGTTACTGACTTTGCTAATTGAGTATCCATTGAAGCAATAGCACCCAAGCGATCTTGATAATCCAATGGTTTCTCTCCTGTGCCACGAACACATGGTTCTAAACTTGGTGAACTCGCTGTTAAGCCATGAGTCAACCATTCAAACTGTTCAAACTTAGCTGCTACTGCATTCATACCGTCACCTCAATTCTTTTCTGATCGTTCTATGTGTTTTCTTACTCGCTCACGACTTTCTTTGTTGTAGTCTTTGAGCTGCTTATATGCAGATCCAATACCCACAATGTAGAAAATCATGAGTATTGGAGATAAAACTAAGCGCGAAATTATGAGTAGTAACTTTAGAAACTCTTCTAGTGAATCAATTAGATCATTCCATGCATCTGAGTACCAATGCTTCATCTTCTGAACATTCCAACGTCTTGCTAGGTTTAATGCTTCTCTATCCATCACCCACCTCTCAACCGTTCAATAAGCTTCTCAATCCACTGGATGACTAATCCCTCTTTGATCTGTGCAGTAGTGCCACGAATTACAAACCAACCGTTTACAGCTGCTGCTGAATACTTCTCACAGTCTTTTGTGTAGCCTTCGCCTCTTGTATGACGACCATTGCTAAAAACACCGCCTTCAACCTCAACCAAGATAGGCATGTCATCAATTCTGAAATCTGCAAGCCATTTACGCTCAGGGTGAAAACGGAACTCTTTAGTGAATGGAATCTTTAAAGCATTGAGGTGATTCTCTAAAAGAGCTTCACCTTTGCTGACCTTTGATCTAAATTTCTGTTTGACGTTTGATCTAGCCACAGGTTTTGATCTACTTCTTTGAGCCTCTTTGAATGTGGTCATTCTTCACCAACCCTTTCCAAAATTGTTTGGATTGCTTTAATTGTCATTTGGTGATTTTCACTAGGAACGACGAATAAACTTGCTATAGATTCACACTTGCGTCTGTACTTTTCAGCTCGTGCTGCATGATGCTTGTACTTCTTATCAAGCATCTCATTAAACTCAAGCAACTCAGCATGTTCTTGCTGAAGCTGCTCAAGTGTCATGTTCATGTAGTCACTCATCAGACCCCCCCTTGAGCGCTTGCTCTTCTTTTAGAATTTCATGCAACTCATATCCAAAACCATAGACAAAGCTTTGCTCTTTATCAGTCAAATGATCGCAATCCGCCTTACCCTTCATTGCATAAACTGTATTAAGTGCTTCCTTTATTTTTCCTTCTAATAAATCCACCCGCTTTTGCAGCTCACCATTCTTATGCTCTAAGTCTTTTACACGTTGAGATTGCTCATTGAATCGCTGACCTTGATCAATCAATTGCTTTTGCAGCCCATCCACTTTGGATTGTTGGTAAT